>NZ_JBHWEB010000100.1:0-35057 GCF_042734395.1 Amycolatopsis sp. NPDC059657
GGTACGGCCGGTTAGAACCGGCCGTACCACTCACGACCCAGGAAGTGCTGGCATGACAAAGCTTTCCAGCCAGTCCCGGAAGAAGTCGCGCAAAGAACGCCCCGCGTAAAGCTCGGCCATGGCGACGAACTCCCGCGTGGTCACGGTCCCGTGCCGATACTCCGAAGCCCAGGCCTTGACAAGCGCGAAGAACGCTTCATCCCCCAGCGAGTGCCGCAGAGCGTGCAGCGTCAACGCCCCGCGCTTGTACACGCGCTCGTCGAACATCCGCTCGACGCCAGGGTCCGCGATCTTCAGATCGGCGGGCTTCGCCTTCATCCGCGTGTACCAGGACCGTGCCAGCGCCTGCGCGGACGGCCCGCCGGACTCCTCCGACCACAGCCACTCCGCGTACGTCGCGAAGCCTTCGTTGAGCCAGATGTGACGCCAGTCGGCGACCGTCAGCGAGTTGCCGAACCACTGGTGCGCCAGTTCGTGCACCACCAGCCGCTCGTGCGTGCGCCTGCCGTCGACGTGGTTCGCGCCGAAGATCGACATGCCCTGTGCTTCGATCGGGTCGTCCAGATCGTCGTCGGTCACCACGATGACGTACTCGTCGAACGGGTACGGGCCGAACATGGCCTCCAGCGACTCCATGATCTGGCCCTGCCGCCCGAAGTCACGCGCGAAGTTCCGGTGCAGCCGGTGCGGCACACCGGCCCGCTGGAGCACCCGCGCAGGCGGGAACTCGAACTCGTCGTACCGGCCGATCTGGACGCTCATCAGGTACGTCGGTGTCGGCTCGTTCCGCTCGAACACCCAGGTCGTCGTGCTGGCGCGGGTGTACTGAGACTTCAGGTTCCCGGTCACGAACACCGCGTACGGCGACGCCGTGGTCAGCGCGACGCGGTACGTCGCCTTGTCTGCCGGGTGGTCGTTGCACGGGAACCACGAAGGCGCGCCGATCGGCTGGCTCGCGACGAGCGACCCGTCGGTGAGCTCGTCCCAGCCGATGTCGCCCCAGATGCCCGCGATGGGCTTGGGATTGCCGACGTAGTGCACCTCGACGGTGAACTCGGCGCCGACCGGCAGCGACTTCTGCGGTTTGACGTTCAGCTTGTGCTGGTTCCGGGTGAACCGCGCGGGCTTGCCTCCGACGAGCACCCGGTTGATCCGGAACTCGCCGAAGTCGAGCGAGAGCCGCGACAGCGCCTGGGTGGCGACGCACACCACGGACGCCTTGCCTGACAACCGGTTCGGTCCGATCCGGTAGTCCAGCTCGAGGTCGTAATGCTGGACGCGATAGCCGCCGTTACCGTGGCGGGGCAAATAGGAATCGCCGGAGGTGTCCGCACCTGGAGCGGGAGCGGCAGCCTTGAAGATCACCCGCGACGATCCGCCTTCCATGCCGAAATCGGGTTGCCCAGCCAGCGCGAGTCGGCGGGCACCGCGTCGCCTCGGGTCACCAGTGACCCCGGGCCGACGGTGGTGCGGGCGCCGATGCTCGCCCCTGGCAGCACGATACCGTGCGGGCCCAGCGTGGCGCCCTCATCGAGAGCGACCGGAGACATACTCATGATCCGATCGTGAAAGAGATGTGTCTGGACGACGCAGCCGCGGTTGATGGTCGCGCCGTCACCCAGGCTCACCAGGTCCGACTCGGGCAGCCAGTACGTCTCCAGCCAGACGCCACGCCCGACGCGAACACCCATCGTCCGCAGCCAGGTGGTCAGGATCGGCGTGCCGCCGACCGACCCGATCAGCCACGGCACCGCGAGCGCCTCGACGAAGGTGTCGGCCAGCTCGTTGCGCCACACGAACGAACTCCACAACGGGTGCTCGATCGCGCGGAACTTGCCGACGAGGATCCACTTCATCAGCGTGGCGGTCAGCGCGGCGACCACACCGGCGGCCAGCATCAACGGCCCCGCGAGCAGCGCGGCGACGCCGAATCCGTACGCGGAACCCAGCGCAAGCACCGCGCCGGTCACCAGCACGGTCAGCGCGACGCCGCACATGACCGGGATGATCCGGCACAGCTCGACCAGCGCGCGCATCGCCTTGAGGTGCAGCGCGGGTGTGAACGTCCGGCTCGTGTCGGCGTCACCGACCGACCGGCGCACCGGCAGCGGCGGCATGCCGAGGTACGAAGAACCCTTCTTGGCCTTGAGCGGCGCTGACGACAGCACGCCGACGAGCCCGCGCTTCGGCACCGAGCGGCCGGGAGCGGCCATGCCCGAGTTGCCGAGGAACGCCTGCTTGCCGATGCGCGCCGGTGCGACGTGCAGCCAGCCGTGGCCGAGTTCGTAGGTGGCGACCATGGTGTCGTCCGCGAGGAACGCGCCACTGTCCACCTGGGTCATCTTCGGCACCGCGAGCACGGTCGACGCCTCGACGTTACGGCCGACCTTCGCGCCGAGCAAGCGCAGCCACACCGGGGTGAACAGGCTGGCGTACAACGGGAACAGGCCTTCGCGGGCCATCCCCATCAGCCGCTCGGTCGCCCAGACCTGCCACGCGACGCGGCCGTGGACGGGGTGATAGCCCTCGACCATGCCGATGCTCAGCGCACGGACACCGATCAGGACAAGCAGCGCGTACGTGACGAAGTACGCGATCGTCGCGACCGGCACGAACGCCAGCGCCTGGCCGAGCGCGGCCGTCAGCGAGGACGCGCCGACGATCGCGTTGCCGAGGATCGCGACCGCGGGCAGCGCGGCGAGCGCGGGCAGGAAGCCGAGCACGAGCGAGGTCGCGCCGTAGACCGAAGCCCAGAAGCGGGAACGCGGCGGCCGCGAGGACGGCCACTTCAGGCCTTCCTTGTTGGCTCGTGCGGCGGGCGAACCCGCCCAGCGCTGACCGGCGGGCACCGCGCCGCGCACGGTCGACCCGGCCATGATCTCCGCGCCCTTGCCGATCCGCGCACCGGGGAACAGCGTGCTGCGCGCGCCGATGCGAGCGTCGGCGCCGATCCGGAGCTTGCCGATGTGGACGACGTCGCCGTCGACCCAGTGCCCGGTCAGATCGACCTCGGGCTCGATGGCCGCGCCGCGGCCCAGCTTCAGGAAACCGGTGACCGGCGGCGGCGAGTGCAGGTCGACGTCCTTGCCGATCCGCGCACCCAGTGCCCTGGCGTAGGTGGTCATCCAGGACGCGCCCGCGATCGAGTCGGCGCCGCTGAACTCGGCCAGCTTCTCGGCCGTCCACAAGCGCAGGTGCACGCTGCCGCCACGCGGGTAGCTGCCGGGGCGGACTCCGCTCAGCAGCACGCGCGCGCCACCGGCCGAGATCGCGATGCGACCGGCCGGGCTGAACAGCAGCACCCAGGCGAGCCCGATCCACGCCCAGTTCAGCGTGGGAGCCCAGCCGAAACCGAGCAGCGACAGGATGTTCGACAGCGCCGCGGCGATGGTCACCCAGCGCAGGCCGACGAGACCCATCAGCGGGACCATGAGCGCGCTCTGGACGACACCGGCGCGACGCGGGGTCGGCGCGATCTCGCGGCGCTGCGTTTCCTGGCCCACCAACGCGTCCAGCATCGACGCGAGCGCGCCGAGCTTCGGGTTCTGGTAGATGTCGTTGACCGAGACCTGCGGGTGGCGGGTCCGGATCCGGGCGATCAGCTGCGCGGCCGTGAGGCTGCCGCCGCCGTTGGAGAAGAAGTCGGCCTTGGGGCTTTTCACAGCCACGCCAAGGATTTCCGTCCAGCCTTCGGCCAGCCAGGCCTCGGTGGCGGACAGCCCGGACGACGCGGCGTCCACAGTGGACAGCGGCCACGGCAGCGCGTTGCGGTCGACCTTGCCCGAGGTGCGGGTCGGCAGGTCGTCGACGAGCGCGATCAGCGGCACCAGTGCGGCGGGCAACTGGTCACGCAGGCGCGTCGCGGCGTCGTCCTGGTCGAACTCGACGCCCTCAGCCGGGACGACGTAGCCGACGAGAACCTGGTTGCCCGCCTTGGTCTTGCGGATCGCGGCGGCCGCGCCCTGGACACCGGGCAGCGACTGCAGCGCGGAGTCGACCTCGCCGAGTTCGATGCGGCGGCCACCGAGCTTGACCTGCTCGTCGAGGCGGCCGAGGAACAGCAGGCCCTCGTCTTCGGCGCGGACCATGTCGCCACTGCGGTAGGCACGCTGCCAGCCGAGCGACGGCAGCGGCGCGAACTTCTCGGCGTCCTTCTCGGGGTCGAGGTAGCGCGCGAGGCCGACACCGCCGATGACCAGCTCACCGGTCTCGCCCATGCCGGCGAGTTCGCCGGCTTCGTTGACGACCGCCAGCTGCCAGCCCGCGAGCGGGAGGCCGATGCGGACGGGGCCTTCGCCGGTCATCTGGGCGGCGCAGGCGACGACGGTGGCCTCGGTGGGGCCGTAGGTGTTCCAGACCTCGCGGCCTTCGACGGCGAGCCGTTCGGCCAGCTCCGGCGGGCAGGCTTCGCCGCCGAAGATGAGCAGGCGGACGTCCTCCAGCGCGTCGGCTGGCCACAGCGCGGCCAGTGTCGGCACGGTCGAGACGACGGTGATCTGCTGCGCGACCAGCCACGGGCCGAGGTCGACGCCGGTGCGCACCAGCGAGCGCGGCGCGGGCACCAGGCAGCCGCCGTAGCGCCAGGCGAGCCACATCTCTTCGCACGAGGCGTCGAACGCGACGGACAGGCCTGCGAGCACGCGGTCACCGGGGCCGATGGGCTCCTCGGTCAGGAAGAGCTGGGCTTCGGCGTCGACGAAGGCGGCTGCCGAGGCGTGCGTGACCGCGACGCCCTTGGGCTTGCCGGTCGAACCGGAGGTGAAGATGATCCAGGCGTCGTCGGACGGGCCGGGCGTGCCTGCGCGGCCACCAGGGGTTCCGTGGACGGTGATGGTGCGGCCATCGGTGGCGACCGCGGCGACCTCGGCCTCGCCGAACACCAGCTCGGCGCGCTCTTCGGGGTCGTCGGCGTCGACCGGGACGTAGGCGGCGCCGACGGTCAGGGTGGCCAGGATGGCGATGTACAGCTCGGCGGTGCCGGACGAGATCCGGATGCCGACGCGGTCGCCGACGCCGACACCGGCCTCACGCAGGAGGCGGGCGTAGGCGTCGATCTCCTCGCTGAGCTTGCGGTAGGTCAGTACGGTGGTGCCGTCGTCGATGGCGCCCGCGTTGGGGTGCTTCGCGGTCGTTTCGGCGAGGATGCCGAGCAGGGTGCGCTCGCTGGCTCCGAGACCGGACCAGAAGAGCGCGCGATCGGCGACCGGCGCCGGGGACGGCGCGACGGTCAGCTCGGCATTGCAGGTGTACAAAGAACTTTCGGCCGTCAGTGTCATCGGGGGGACACCTCGGGCAGGGCGGAACCGTGGGCGTTCAAGCCCATCACTCACCTTCCAGACGAGCGTATTCGGGCTTGCACTCCGAATGAGGCGCCCGCTAGCAGACCTGCGACTTTACCAAAGGTGAACGTCAGATCTCCCGATGGTCACGTTCGAGTGTCGGGAATCACCAGGTCAAGGCCCTGACACGCGGAAATGGCCACACTCCGGGAGAAGGCTCCCAGAATGTGGCCATCACAGACCGCTACTTCTTCGAAGAACCCTTCGAAGACCCCTTGGCAGCCTTCGACGGCTTGGAGGCTGTGCGCGGCTTCTTTTCGCGGACGCGGACATTGATCCGGACCGGCGTGCCCTCGAAACCGAACCGCTCACGGAATTTGCGCTCGATGAACCGGCGGTAACCGGCCTCGAGGAAGCCCGTGGTGAACAGCACCAGCGTCGGCGGGCGGATGCCCGCCTGGGTCGCGAACAGCACCTTCGGCTGCTTGCCACCACGCACCGGCGGCGGGGTGGCCGCGATGAGATCGGACAGCCAGGCGTTGAGCAGGCCGGTGGGCACGCGCTGGTCCCATGAGGCGAGCGCGGTCCGCAGCGCCGGGGCGAGCTTGCGCACCGAACGCCCGGTCAGCGCCGAGATGTTGACCTTGTCGGCCCACGGCACGCGGACCAGGCCGCGCTCGAGTTCACGCACCATCTGGTGGCGGCGGTCCTCGTCGACCAGGTCCCACTTGTTGAACGCCAGCACGCAGGCGCGCCCGGCCTCGACGACCATGGTCAGCACCCGCAGGTCCTGCTCGGACAGCGGCTCGCTGGAGTCCAGCAGCACGATCGCCACCTCGGCCGCGTCGATCGCGGTCTTGGTGCGCAGCGAGGCGTAGTACTCGGCGCCGTTGGCGGAGTTGACCCGCTTGCGCAGGCCGGCGGTGTCGACGAAACGCCAGGTGTCGCCGTCGAGCTCGACCAGCGAGTCGACCGGGTCGACCGTGGTCCCGGCGACCGAGTCCACCACCGAGCGCTGCTCGCCGGTGAGCTTGTTCAGCAGGCTCGACTTGCCGACGTTCGGCTTGCCGACCAGCGCGACGCGGCGCGGGCCCGCGGTGGCACGGTCGCCGTCGCGGGGCGCCTCGGGCAGTGACTTGATGATCGCGTCGAGCAGGTCGCCGGAGTTGCGGCCGTGCAGCGCGCTGACCGGGTACGGCTCGCCGAGGCCGAGCGACCACAGCGAGGCGGTGTCGGCGAGCAGGCGCTCGTCGTCGACCTTGTTGGCGGCCAGCAGCACCGGGGTCTTCGAGCGGCGCAGCACGCGCGCGACGGCCTCGTCGGTGGTGGTCGCGCCGACCGAGGCGTCGACGACCAGCAGCACGGCGTCGGCGGTGGACATCGCCATCTCCGCCTGCGCGGTGATGGAGGCCTGCAGCCCGGAGGCGCCGGGCTCCCAGCCGCCGGTGTCGACCAGCGTGAAGCGGCGGCCGCCCCAGAACGCGTCGTACGCGATCCGGTCACGGGTCACGCCGGGAACGTCCTGCACGACCGCTTCGCGGCGGCCGAGGATGCGGTTGACCAGTGTCGACTTGCCCACGTTCGGCCTGCCGACGACGGCGAGCACCGGCTGCGAAAGCTGGGCCTCTTCAGCCGCTTCGCCAGCCTCGATCGCCGCGTCGAGCGACGCGAACTCGGACTCGTCTGACCAAGCGCCGTCTACTTCCCCGGCGCCTTCGAACTCTTCCATTACTTCTACTTTCGCGTGTCTTGGAAACCGTGTTCCAAGCGCCATTTGTCCAAAACCGCGACCAGGTCGGCGAGTGCCACGCGCATCTGCTCGGTGCCCTCTTCCAGCCCGGTCTTGCCCCGCCCTATTTCCGGGGTGAACGGTTCGCCGACCATGATGTCGACTCGCGGCCGCCAGCGGCGTTTGCCGTCGGCCGGTTTGAGCGTCCCGCGCGTCGCGACCGGCACCACGGTGGCACCACCCGCCCGCACGAGCCATGCCGCGCCACGCTCGAAGCTCTCGGCGTCGCCGGCACCTCGAGTGCCCTCGGGAAAGATCCCGACGACCCCGCCGTCTTTGAGTACCCCGGCCGCGGTGAGCAGGGGCTTGCGGTCGATCGCGCCGCGCTTGACCGGAATCTGCCCGAGCTTCGGGAAGTACCAGCCCACGAAGCCGCGGAACAGCTCGTCCTTGACCAGGAACGCGCTACGGCGCGGAAGCATTCCGAACAGCAGGCCGGGCTCGACCATCGAGCTGTGGTTGCCGATCACGACCACCGGTCCGGTGGCTGGCACGCGGTCGCGGCCGTGCACCTTGATCCGGAAAGCGGGCTTGAAGCAGTAGCGGCCGATGAGACGGCCCATCTCGTGCATCCAGCCGACGGCACCCTCGGGAAGCCCCTTCGCGGTCACCGGGTGACCTCGACCGGGCATTCGCTGAGCAGGCCGCGCTGGCTGGCCAGCTCGGCCAGCGCCACGATCACCTGGTCGATGTTCAGCTCGGAGGTGTCGACCGGCACGGCGTCCTCAGCCTTGCGCAGCGGCGAAGCCGCGCGCGTCGAGTCCAGCTTGTCCCGTCGCTCGACACTCGCCTTCGCATCGTCCACAGTGGACTCCCGGCCCGCGGCGGAGTCCTGCGCGCTGCGCCGCTTGGCACGCACGTCCGACGAAGCGGTGAGAAAGACCTTGAGCGGCGAGTCCGGCGTGACGACGGTGCCGATGTCCCGCCCCTCGACGACGATTCCGCCTTGCGTGTCAACGACTTCCGCGATGATCCGGCGCTGCTCGGCCACCAGCAGCTCCCGCACGGCGGGCACGGCCGAGACCGGCGAAACGGCCAGCGTGACATCCGCGCCCCGGATTTCGGCGGCGACGTCTTCAGTCCCGAGCGCGACACTGGGCCGCTCCGGGCTGGTGCCTATGTTGAGCACGGTCGCCCTGGCGACGTCGGCGACCTTCTCGGCGTCCGCGGGGTCGACACCCGCGCGCAGCACGGCGAGCGTGATGACCCGGTACATCGCACCGGTGTCGAGGTAGCCGGCGCTCAGCTTCGCCGCGAGCTTGCGCGCGACCGTGGTCTTCCCGGTCCCTGACGGGCCGTCCAGCGCGACCACACCACGTAGGGCTCCCGCCACCGATACTCTCCTAGCTCGCTTATGTACTGGCCTGCCGATTTCCGGTACCCATTCTGCCTGGTGGGGTACCGGTCGGTTCAGTCGGCCGTGCCCTGGGCGAACTGGTCGACCAGCAGTGCGAGACGTGCCTCACGATGCTGCGGCCGATGCCGCCCGTTGCGGTTGAGCGTGACAATGCCGTGCAGAGCGGCCCAGAACGTCTCGGTCAGCGTTTCGACATCCCGGTCCCCCGCGACCGGCCCGACGATCGCGAGCAGTTCGGCGAACGCGTCCTTGAGCGCCTGCGGCGCGTCCGGCCCGCCGAACTTCAGCTCGGTGGGCAGGGTGAAAATCGCTTCGTAGAGCGCGGGCTTGTCGTCGGCGAAGGCGACGTACGCGCGGGCGAGCGCGGCCATCGCCTGGTGCGCGTTGTCACCCTCCTTACGGGCTTTGCGCAGGTCCGCCGCCAGCTCGGCGCAGCCTTCGACGGCGGCGGCGGCCATGATCGCGTCCTTGCCCGCGAAATGGCTGTAGAGCACAGGCTGGCTGTACTCGATCTTCGCGGAGAGGCGCCGGGTGGTGACGGCGTCCCAGCCCTCCGCCTCCGCGAGCTCCCTAGCGGCCGCGATGATCGCGAGCCCGCGGTCGGCTCGGTCGCGCTCCTTGCGTGTCGAGGTGGCCATGACCTTGATTCTAGCACCGCTAGAAAATATAGCGACGCTAGCGCGCTTTGGCCCCGACGAGCAGCTCGGCGAGCCGCAGATCCCGCTCGGTCGTGATCTTGAAGTTGTCCGGGTCGCCGTCAATCACGGCGACGATCCCGCCGTCGTGCCGCACGACCGCCGCGTCGTCGGTGAACCCGTCCAGTGCGGTGCCCGCCCTGCGGTACGCGCGCCGCAGGCAGGGGCGGCAGAACAACTGCGGGGTCTGGGCCCCGCGGAGGATTTCGCGATTCGCCGTGCCCACGATGCTGCCATCGGCCGCTATCTCGTGTGTGGTGTCGAAGACCCTGCTGCCTGGCAGGATCCCGGTCACCCCCGGGCCGGCGGCGAGCAGCCGGTCCAGCAGCCGGTCGATCTCCCCCGCGGGCAGCAGCGGGCGCGCGGCCTCGCCGACCGCGACGTGACTGACCCGGTCGGGCAGCGCGGCCAGGCCGAGCGCGGCGCTTTCCGGCCGGGTCGATCCGCCTGCCACCACGACCGCCCCGTACGGGGCCGCGATGGCCCGTACCGCGTCCAGCGACTCCGCGGGCGCCACCACGACGACATCGGTGACCGACGAGTTCGCGGCCACCGCGTCGAGTGCCCAGGCGAGCATCGGCCGCCCGGCCAGCGGCACGAGGGCCTTGGGGCCGTGCCCCAGGCGCATTCCCTGGCCGGCGGCCAAGATCACCACACCCACCGCATTGTTCATGACCACCCCAGTCTTTCGATGAACCGTTCACTCGACGGCGATGACCGCCGGTCCCGGCACCGGCCCGTACGCGTGGCGCGCGGCCCGGCAGGTGCCGGACGCTTCCAGCGCGGCCGCCAGCACGTGGGCATGTGCCTCGTCACGGGCCAGGAACGCGCAGGTCGCGCCCGTTCCGGAGACGATCGAGCCGAGTGCTCCCGCCGCCTGCCCCGCTGCCAGCGTCGCGCCCATCTCCGGGGCGAGCGCCAGCGCGGCGGGTTGCGCCTCGTTGGCCAGCGCCCGGCCGATCGTGACCGGGTCGCCGCCGTCGAGCGCGCGCAGGAGCGACTCGGACCGGACCGGCTCCGCCGCCGCGTCGCCGCGCATCCGGTCGAGTTCGGCGAAGACGCGGGGCGTGGACAAGAGCGTGCCGGCGAGCGCGAAGACCCAGTGCTGGGTGAAGCGGACAGGCAAGGGCGTCAACGCCTCACCTCGTCGCTCACCGATCGCCATGCCGCCCAGCAGCGAGAACGAGACATCGCTGCCGAGCTGCGCGGCAAGTGCGAGCAGCTCGGCGTCGCCGAGTTCGGCCTGCCACAACGCCGCGCAGGCGACCAGCGCGCCGGCGGCGTCCGCGCTGCCGCCCGCCATCCCGCCCCCGACCGGTATCCGTTTGCGGATGCGGATGTCCACCAACGGTTCGACACCGATACTGGCCGCGAGCAGCGCCGCCGCCCGCCCGGCCAGATTGTCCTGGCCGTCCGGCACCTCGGAGGCGTTCTCACCGGACGTGCGCACCCGCAGCCGGTCCGAACGCGTCACCGTGAGGTCGTCGAACAGGGAAACGGCTTGGAAAACCGTCGCCAGATGGTGGTACCCGTCGGCACGGAGCGGGCCGATCGACAGCTGGAGGTTGACTTTGCCAGGCGCGCGCACGGTGACGCTGTGCGCGCGAGTCAGTCGCTGAGGCAAGAGCATGGGTCTCCGTTCTTACGCCAGTGCGCTCAGCCCGGCGGCGATCGCCTCGGCCGAGCAGTCCTCCATGATCGAGACGTGGTTGGCCTCGATCCAGGTCACCCGCACGTCCGCGATCGACTTCCGCCAGGCGTCGATACCGGCCTGACCGTCCTCGGTGGACGCGAATAGCTGGACATCGCCGTCGAAGAAACGCGGCTGGAATCCGTTGTGCGCGGTCTGCGTCGCGCACGCGGTCGCGAAGATCCGTTCGATCCGGTCGGCGGGGAAGCCGGCAGGCAGGATCCCGGCCGCGACCGCCCGCTCCCGCAGTACCGCCAAAGCCTCGCCCAACGGCAGGTCGAGCAGGTCCTTGCCCGGTTCGCCGATGCCGAGAGCGTTGCGCGACAGCGTGTAGAAGGCCGCCCACCTCGGATCCGTGAACCCGCCACAGGGTTCCCCGTCGATGAAGGCGACCCGGTGCCGCCCTGGGTACTCCGCACGCAGGATCCGGACGACTTCGAGCGCCACGGTCGCGCCGAACGAATATCCCGCGAACACCGTGCGGTCGATGTCACCGTTCTCGACCACCTCGGCCACATACCGCCTGGCCATCTGTTCGATGCCCGTGTCCGGCTCCGCGCCGGGTGTCAGCCCGATCGCCTGCAGCCCGTAAACCCGGTGCCGCGCGGGAAGTCGTTGCGAGATGGGCGAAAACCGCGCGACGCTGCCTGCCAGCGGATGCACGAAGTAGAACGCGGCCCCGTCGGTCCCCTCGCGCAACCGCACCAGGCACCGTCCCGAATCCGAGTTCGCGCTCCCCCGCAGCAGCACGCACAGCGCGGACACGGTCGTCGCCCGCGCGACCACATCGGCGGGCACGTCGAACGCGAACCGCTCACGGAGCACGCCGCGCAGGCGTTCCGAAAACTCCTCCCATGGCCCGCAGGTGCGCAGGTCGGTGCGCATCGTCAGGCCGGGTTCCGCCAGTGACTCGCGCACGGCCTCGAGTACCGCCGCCTGCACGCTGGTCAGCGTTTTCGCCGGTAGCAACGGCTCACCGAGCCGGGCGAGCAGGCCGTTGACCGACGGCGCGGCCAGGAAATCCGCGAGCGAGAGCGTGAGGCCCGCCCGCCGTGCCTTCGCCACCAGCTTCGCGGCCTTCAGCGAGTCGCCACCCGCTTCGAAGAAGTTGTCGTCCGGCGCGGGCTCGGCGCCCAGCTCCTCGGCCCACGCGCTGAGCAAGACGTCCTTGGTCATCGTTCTTTCCGCTCTGTGTAAGGAAGGAGCCGCGTCACGTCCGCGCGCCCGGCGAGCCGCCCTGGCTCGCCGTCGCAGTGGG
The DNA here is from genome assembly GCF_042734395.1 of Amycolatopsis sp. NPDC059657. Lineage (NCBI taxonomy): Bacteria > Bacillati > Actinomycetota > Actinomycetes > Pseudonocardiales > Pseudonocardiaceae > Amycolatopsis > Amycolatopsis sp. NPDC059657. The sequence continues at coordinate 12,069 of NZ_JBHWEB010000100.1, forward strand.
CATCCAGGTACGGCGCCGATCCCAGGAAGTGCTGCCCGGTCACCTCGGGCCGCCGGTCGACGAAGAAATGCAGTTCGTCCCGGCTCGCCGACCACTGATAGCCGTTGAAGAACTGGAACCCGGTGAACCGCGTCTTGTAGAGATCGCCCGCCGTGTAGCACGAACCGAGGTAGACGTGGCCGAATCCGGCCGAGCGCAGGCTGCCCAGCGCGGCGGCCATCATGTGGTAGCCGATGCTGATCGACCGCAGCGAGGGGTCGTACACCGGGATCCCATACTGCACGATCCGATCGCGAACGAACAACGGGACCAGCCCGGCCGGACGGTCGTCCTCGGTGTAGGCCATGACGTGGGTGCACCACGGGGAATCGAGCATCTCGAAGAACCGGGACCGCCGATACTCCACCGAGATCTCCTGTGTGGCGTAATACTTCTCGGCCAGCTCACGCCACTCGGGCGACACCTCGAACGCGGCACGCGGCACCAGCGCGTGTCCGATCGAGGCACACCTGCGCCGTACGTACCGGGTCCGTCCGGTCTCCTCGAATTGGTGCAGGTCGACACGGACGCTGCGGGTGAGATAGAACCGCGAGAGGTCGTACGCCGCGGGCAGGAATCCTTGCGCGTACGCTGAGCCGACCTCCTCGCCCTCTTCGAGGAATCCCCATACGTGGTAAGGGAAAACGTAGTTGGTGTAGTCGGGGGCGACTTCCGAGAACGCGACCTTCATGCCTTCACCTCGGCCAGGCTGGCCGCCACGGCGTCCGCGGCCCGGTTGACGGCGGGCAGGCTGGCCGCGTAGTAGATGTCACCCGCGGTCAGCTCGCCCATGGCGGACAGCCTCGGGTGCGCCGCTCCCGACGGCAGCAGGATCCGGCAGGTCACGGGATCCACTCGCAACGCGTCGTAGGCGTCCCAGGTGGCGTTCCCCGACGCGGTCAGCCCGGCCAGCAGTTCCCGCGAGAGACCGGTCGTCCGGCGTGGGCTGGTCCGGGTCGCGTCCACCACGACGTCCGCGCTCAGCCCGGCCCCGGTACGGAACACGCCGGACTCGTGCCGGACCGCGTCGAGTCCCGAGTGGACGGACAACCGGCCCGCGTCCATCGCGGCGAGCAGCTTCCGCGCGGTGGCCGACGGCATCGGGCACTGCAGGCTCTTGAGCTGCGGCCGGTACCGGGCGACCAGCCGGGGCGTGCCGGGCATGGTCCGGCGGATCTCGCGGGCGAGCGGCGTCGGCACGCTCATGAAGATCGACTGGACGGCGTTGCCATGGGCGAGCTGGTGACGCAGGTACCCGGCAGCGGACGCGCCCTGCCGCAGCCACGCGGTTTCCGTTCCGCCGTCGACTCCGGCCGCGGCCAGTTCGGCGTGCAGCAGCTCCCAGATGTCCTCGGCGGTCACCCCGGCGGCCACGCGTTCCGGGGTGAGAAAACGCAGCCGCCGGTGCGGCGCGGCCGACAGCACCCCTGGCAGCACCCCACGCCGGGAGGCCATGGTGATCGGCCCTTCGTGCCCGAGCTCGAGCAGCCCGAGCACGGTGTCCACGGCGGTCAACCCGGTTCCGACGATCAGCACCCGAGCACGGCTCGCGACCCGCGGCAGCACCGAAGCCAAGGGATACGGCCGGTGGAAGCCTGGCTCGCCCGCGAGCGCGTACGGGTCGGCGGCACTGCCCGGCCCGACGCACAACACGACCTGGTCGTAGCGGCGGGCTTCGTCGCCGCGCACCAGCATCCCGCCTGGCACGTCCGACACCGCGACGACGACCTCACGGCGCACGGTGACCCGCCAGCCCCATGCCTCGGCCTCGGCACGGCATCGGGCGAGCTGGTCGGCGAGGTAGTCACCGAAGACCCGGCGGGGCGCGAAAGACAGGTCGTGGTCGCCCGAATCGCCCCGCAGGCGCAGCCAGTCGGCGAAGTGGCCACGCTGGTGGTCCCTGATCGACATCGCGCTGTTCGGCAGGTTGATCAACGCGCTGTCGAGATCCGGGCCGAAAGCGCCGCCCCGCGCGAGGTCGCCCGGCTCGAACACGTCGAGCTCGAGCCCGGCCGGGAGTTCCCCGGCACGCGCCAGCAAGCTGTCCAGCAGGCTGACGAGGCCCGCGCCGCCGCCGATGACCGCTACTCGCATGGGCTCGCCACCTCCGCGAGCCCGGCGACCGTCGGCCGCTGGTACACCTGGCGAATCGTCAGTTCCGTGCCGCACTCGCGGTTGATGCGGGACGCCAGCCGCATCGCGAGCACCGAATGCATGCCGTGCTCACGCAGATCGTCCGTCAGGCCGATCCCACCCGCGTGCAGCACTTCCTGGGCGATACGCATGATGTGCCGCTCGGCGGGCGAGCCCGTCAGCTCACCCGGAGTGTCCGCGACCACGGACGGCAGCGCCCGGCGATCCAGCTTGCCGCTGGTGTTGAGCGGCATCGCGGCGAGGAACGCATACCGGTCGACGACCATGTACGGCGGCAGTCGCTCACGCAGGAAATCACGGAGTTCGCCGACGCCGACCGTGCCGTGCGCCGGAACGACGTACGCGGCGAGCATCGTGTCGTCCAGCACGACCGCGGCGTCGCAGACGGCGGGATGGCTCCGCAGCACGGACTCGATCTCGCCGAGTTCCACCCGGTAGCCCCGGATCTTGACCTGGTCGTCGACCCGGCCGACGAACTCCAGGCTGCCGTCGGCGTGCCGCCGCGCCCGGTCGCCTGTGCGGTACAGCCGTCCCGCACCGGACGGATCCGGGCCGAAGCGCTCGGCGGTCAGCCCTGGTTGACCGTGGTATCCGCGTGCCAGCGCGGTGCCGCCGATGTGGATCTCACCGATCCCGTCGTCGTCCACCCCGAGCAGCCACAGCCGCGCGCCACCGACGGCCTGCCCCAGCGGGACCGGCCGCCGGTCGGTCACCTGCTGCATGGTCGCCCAGACACTCGCCTCGGTCGGCCCGTAGGCGTTCCACAAAGGACGGACACCGGCGAGTACGAGGTCGTCGGCGAGATCGTCGGGCAGCACCTCGCCGCCCGCGATCCCGGTGAGTCCCGTGGTGGCGGTCCACCCGCCTGCGAGCAGGAGCCGCCAGCCGCTCGGAGTGGCCTGGAAGTGCGTCACCCCCAGCTGGTCCAGCTCGGAGCCGAGCTGGGCGCCGTCGGACACGACGTCCTCGGCCAGCACCTCGACGCGCCCGCCGTGCCACAGCGGGAGGAACAGCTCGACGACCGAGATGTCGAACGCGCTGGACGAGCCGGCCGCCCACACCGAATCCGCGCCGAGTCCCAGCAGCTTGCCCATGTCGCGGAACAATGCGGCGACACCGCGATGCGGTACGGCGACGCCCTTCGGCCTCCCGGTCGATCCGGACGTGTACATCAGGTAGGCCAGGTCGTCGGGGGACGGCTGCTCCGGCTGCGGGACGGCCGGGCACGCGGCGATCTGCTCGCGATCCCTGTCCAGGTAGACGATCCGGCGGTCGTCGGCCTGCGGAAGACGGCCGAGCAACGAGCTGTCGGTGAGCACGAGCCGCGCGCCCGAGTCTTCGAGGATGAGCGCGATGCGCTCGGCGGGCAGGCTCGGATCGAGCGGGACATAGGCCGCCGAGGTCCGCAGGACGGCCAGCAAGGCCACGGGAAGTTCCCGCGACCGGCGCAGGAACACCGCGACCGGCCCGGTCGCGCCGAGCGCGCGCAGGTGCCAGGCCAGCCGGTTCGCCCGCTCGTCCAGCTCGCGGTAGGTGTACTCGCCGAAAGCGTCCGCCACGGCGATCGCGTCCGGCGACCGCAGCGCGGTGCGGGCGATCTCCCCGTGCAGGTCATCCATCGGTGAACACACCCCCGATCAGCGTGCCGTCCGAGCCGCCGACGACTCCGCGATCCGCGGCGGCCAGCGCGCGCAGGCACACTCCCGCGTAGCCCTCGTCGCCGACGAACACGCCCCAGTTGGCGACGTGGCCCGTCAGCTGCCCGCCGTCGGAGCTGACGTGCTCCTGGACCACACAGTCCGCGGAAACGGGCGCTCGCAGCAGCTCCGCCCACTCGTGCTCGGTCATCCGTGCCCCGAACCGGACCCCGACGCTGTTGTTGCCGAAGGCGGGCTTGAGCACGAGTTCCGTACGCCTGGCCAGGCACAGGTCGATCAGCTCGCGTCGCTCGGCGGGCCCGACGATCCCGAAACCGGAGCCGACGAGGGCCGTCCACGGCACGAGCCGGTGCACGAGATCGCGCTCGGCCGCCGACAAGGTGGCCCGCACCGCGTCGAGATGCAGCAACGCCAACGCGGCCTTGCTTCCATAGACATCCGAGTCGAACCCGGTGAACAGGACGGTCTTCCCCGCTTGGTGCGCGCGGACGAGCTGGTCCATCGCACGCTGCCCGGCCCGATCCCGCAGGACGTGGTCGACGAAGAAGTACCGCACCACCACGTCCACCACCGCGGAGTCACGCAGCGCGATCCTGCCGTCGACGGTGTGGACGTCGCCCAGCTCGGCCAGCTCGACGCGCAGGCCATGACGCTCCAGCGCGCGGGCGATCTGTCCGCACGTGCCGTTGGCGCCGTTCTCCTCGACGATGCCGACGACCGGATCGGGATTTCCGCAGGCGCGGCGTAGCCGGGCCGCCAGCGCCTCGGCCGGGTCCTGGTAGGCCAAGGCGTGCCGCTCGGCGAACTCGCGGACATCCGGCCGTCGCAGGAAAGCGCGGTTGACCCTGGCGATGTCCACCCCGCCGACATCACTGCCGAGGTTGAACTCGATCACCCGGAACCGGCCGCCGGACAGGACCGAGTCCGCCCGCCCGTACCGCTCGAACTCGCCGGTGCTGCCCCGGCAGATCACTCCCGCCGCACGGGACGGCCTGCCCTGAGCGGCCAAAAAGGACTCGACGCTGCCGCCGAAACACCGGCCGGGCAGGCTCACGAGTATGTCCAGCAGCCCGGACAGATCATCGCCGAACCGGCGCAGCTCCGCTCCACTGTGGACGATCGGACGGGGCAGCAGTGGTCGCTCGTACGGCGAAGCCCCCTCCGCTGGAGCGGCCGTCGTCGCGGTGAGGTCGCGCAGTTCATCCAGCATCGCGGACCTCTTCGGCGAAGAACGCGCGGACCTGCTCACTGCCGAACATCTCCTCGGCGGTGACAGCGGCGCGCACATGCTCGGCGGGACAGTCAGCGGGGCATTCGTGGTCGATCGAGGTGAGGTGCACCTCGGACGGAAGGACCTCCCCCGCTTCCGGATCAGCGGCCGCCGCCAGGTGATGGACCCAGTCCAGTTGCGCCGACGCCAGTTCCTCGGCCAGTACGAGATCGCCGCCGAGGTCCTCCTGATACCGCTTCACCAGCACCGGCTCGAAGTCGGCCAGCCTGGCGGCCGTGACCTCCGGCAGCGCCGGATCCTCCATGATCGTCCTGGCCAGTTCGAGCACTTCCCGCCACTCTGGCGTTTCCGGGTTGACCACGATGAACCGGGCCGCGCCGGTCAGCCTGGCGAACTCACGGCCGATCGCCGCGGCCGCGCAGTGCGCGATCACGAGGCGGCCACCGCCCGCGCGTTCGACGAGCTGCCGGACGTGCCGTCCTAGCGCGACTTCCCTCGGGCGGATCTCGTCGAGCACATGATGGCCCAGCCCCAGGCTCTTGATCCGCCGCTCGTGTTCCGGCCCGGGATAGTCGAGCACGACTACGTGGGACATGGTGTCTTCTCCCTTGCCTCGGCGGTCGCGGCCGCCCGGTAGGTCATGCCTGCCGACGCGATCCCGCCGCCGAGGAACACCACGCCGAGCACCGCCCAACCGAGCATTCCGTTGGCGGTCAAGAGGAACGTGGCCACGCCGGGGACGATCGCCCACGCCAGCTGCCCGCCCAGTCCGTACACCGCCAGGTAGGTGGCGCGCTGGCAGGCGGGAGCCAGCCGGTAGCCGATACTCCAGGTCGCGGCCGACACGAAGAGCTCGCCTGCGGTGTGCACACAGATCCCGGCGATCACCACGGCCACCGTGAGCCAGCCGGTCGTCGCGGTGGCCACGGCGAACACCGCGCAGGCGGCGGCGAGTACGACACCCGCGCGGCGCTGGATCCGCACCGCGCCGGGCAGATCCTCGCTGCCTTTGCTCGCGGGCAGCTGGAACACCGCGGTCAGCACCATGTTCAGCATCAGCACCCCGGCCACGACGGCCTGCGGCGCGTCCGTCCCGTGCGTGATCCACAGTGGTAGCACGATCTCCAGCAGCGGCCCGTTGGCGTAGAAGATCCCGGTCAGCAAGGCGAGCGCGAGAAAGCGACGGTCCCGCAACGCCGGTGAGCGCAGCAGCGCGGGCCTGGTCGCGTGACCCGCCGGAGCGACTCGCGGCAGCGCCCAGGTGATGAGCACCGCGTCCACGAGGAACGTCGCCGCGTTCACCAATGGCAGCGCCAGATAAGCCCATTTCGCGTCCACAGCCAACGCCAGTCCGGCCGCGCCCGCGCCCGCCGCGAAACCGGTGTTCAGCGCCGATCGGAGCACTGCCCCGGTGCGGGCCCGCTCGGCCGCGCCGAACAGGTCGCCGATGTACTTCCCGCGACCGCTGCCGCCGAGGCTGGTGGCCAGCGTCTCGACCGTCACGACGACCGCGAACGCCACGAAGCCGTCGACGAACGGATAGGTCAGGAACATGACGGCCTGCACCATGACCGCGGCCTGCCAGGCCCGCCGTCCGCCCACCCGGTCGGCGAGCATGCCCAGCGGGATCTTGGCGAGCAGGCTCGCGGTCCATGCCAGCGAAAAGCCGAGGCTCACCTGTACCGCGGACAAGCCGACGTACTTGGTGAAGAAGACGGCGCCGCCCGCCATGAACATCCCGGTGCCGATGGCATACGTGAAGGTCTGTACCAGCAACGCGCGTGGTACAGCCGTTTCCCGGCCGCGTACGAGCCCGGCCACCCGTGCCGTCATATCTCCCCAGTTGCCACGCGGCGATCGCCCAAGACTCCCCAGCGAGCGAATGCCACGTCCGTGCCCCCGATCACACCCTGCCAGATCCGGTCACCGGCCGTCCACCGGCCGGAAACCTAGCGCAGCTAGATTTCCTAGCGACGCTAGACAATCTAGCAACGCTAGTCTAGCGTTGGCAGCGTTCCTAGCACTGCTAGCTTTCAGGAGAACCCGACATGCTGATCACCGGTTACGTCCTCGCAGGCCTCCTCGCCGCCTTCATCGCCTACGTCGGCGTCATGTACCTTTGGAAGCCCGCCGCCATCGCGCCCGGCTTCGGGTTCCGCGAGCTGCCGGTACATGGGGACAGCTACTTCCACGTCAAAGGCGTGCGCGACTTCGGCGCCGGCGTAATCGTCGCGGCGCTCATGATCTACGGCGACAGCAACGCGCTCGGCTGGCTACTGGTCGCGATCGCGACCATCCCGTTTGGGGACATGCTGGTCGTGTTGCGGCACAACGGGAAGAAGGCCACCGCGTTCGGAATCCACGGCGCCACCGCGGCGTTGACCGCGGTGACCGGGATCTTGCTGCTCGTCGGCTGATCCACCCGAATCGGACAATGGGTTACGGTGGTGAAGTGAACGTCGAGGTGACTCCCCTGCCCGGGATCGGTGTGCGTAAAGACTTCGCGACGCGCAACGGAAGGAGGATCGGCGTCGTCAGCAAGCGTGACGGCCAGACCGACCTCATCGTGTCCAAAGCAGACGATCCCGATGCCTGCATGGCCTCGATTCCCCTCACCGCCGAGGAGGCGGGCGCGCTCGCGAACCTGCTCGGCGCTCCGCAGCTCGTCGCGCAGCTCAACGAGGAGCACCGCGATCTGCCCGGCATCAACACCAAGCAGCTGCCGATCAAGGCGAACTCGCCGTTCGACGGTCGCACGCTCGGCGACACCGCGCTGCGCACCCGCACCAGCGTCTCGGTGGTCGCGGTGATGCGCGCCGGGCAGGTGCATCCCTCCCCCACGCCGGACTTCACCTTCACCGGCGGGGACCTGCTCGTGGTCGTCGGCACCTCCGAAGGTCTCGAAGCCGCCGCCAAGATCCTCAAGTCGGGCTGAGCGGGATGGATCACACCGCACTGTCCTTGATCGAACTCGGGGCGGTCTTCTTCGTGCTGGGCGCGCTCGGGCGCCTCGCCGGGAAGATCGGGATGTCCCCCATCCCGCTTTACCTGATCGGCGGCCTGTGCTTCGGCCAAGGCGGGCTGATCCCGCTGACCGACATCGGCGGTTTCACACACCTCGCCAGCGAGATCGGCGTCGTGCTCCTGCTGCTCCTGCTCGGACTCGAATACTCGGCGGCGGAACTGTTCACCGGGCTGCGCCGCTCGTGGATGGCCGGTCTCGTCGACATCGTGCTGAACGCGGCGCCGGGCGCGGCCGTCGCGCTGATACTGGGCTGGGGCCCGATCGGCGCGCTCGTGATGGCAGGCGTCACCTACATCTCTTCCTCCGGGATCATCGCGAAAGTGCTGGGCGACCTCGGCCGCCTCGGTAACCGCGAAACCCCCGTCGTACTGTCGATCCTGGTCTTCGAAGACCTGGTGATGGCGCTCTATCTGCCGATCTTGACTGCGGTGCTCGGCGGCGTCAGCTTCCTCGGCGGCCTCGAAGCCGTCGGCATCTCGCTGATGGTGATCACCGTCGTGCTCGTGATCGCGCTGAAGTTCGGCCGCTACGTCTCGGCGCTCGTTGACAGCCCGGACCGCGAGGTCTTCCTGCTCAAGGTCCTCGGCGCCGCATTGCTCGTCGCGGGACTGGCCTCGGCGATGCAGGTCTCGGCCGCGGTCGGCGCCTTCCTGCTCGGCATCGCGATCTCCGGCTCCACCGCCGAGAACGCGACCCATATGCTCGAACCACTACGCGACCTCTTCGCGGCCGTGTTCTTCGTGGTCTTCGGCCTGAACACCAACCCGGCCTCGATCCCGCCCGTGCTCGGCTGGGCCGTCATCCTCGCGGTGACGACCACGCTCACCAAGGTCGGCACCGGCTGGTGGGCGGCCAGACGCCAGGGCATCGGCAAACTGGGCCGCGCCCGAGCGGGCGCCGCACTGGTCGCCCGAGGCGAATTCTCGATCGTCATCGCGGGCCTGGCCGTCGCCACCGGCGCGGTCACCGACGAACTCGCCGCGCTCGCCACGGCCTACGTCCTCCTCATGGCGATACTCGGCCCCACGGCCGCCCGCGTGGTCGAACCGATCGCCAAAGCCTTGCAGCGCAAGGTTTCCGCCCGGACGACCCCCGCAGCCGAACCCAGCTGAAAAAAATCCCAATGCGGCATTCGTCAGGTTTCAGCACGCCAATGTGGCTTTCGTCAGCTCTGAGCTGACGAAAGCCACATTGGGGGTTTTCAACCCTGGTGGTGGGCGGACTCGGATTCGGGGACCGTCCAGTCGTAGCGGTTGCCACGGTTCGAGGCACGCAGGGCACCCGCCATCAGGAGTTCGCCCGCCTTGCTGGACAGTGCTGCGGCCAGCCTGCTGCGGTCCCCGACCTTGCCGTAGACGAGGCTCGTACCCGAGGAGAGCTGTACGGCCAGCGCTGTCCAGTCCGCGGGCGGCACACCGAGCAGGTCGGCGAGTTCGTCGCCGCAGAGATGCCGGATCAGGCTCGGTGGCGCGCCGCGCAACGCGGGCCCGAGCATTCCGCGCATGCTCTCGATCAGCGCGGCCGTCAGTCCCTTGCCCGCGGCGGACTCCGCCGTCTGGCGTCGCCAGACGGTGTCCATGAGCGCGCCGCCCTCCTCGAACGAGTGCGGCATCAGCGCCGGGTCGACGCCGATCAGGTGCCCGACGACCGACCACACGTGGAAACAGTCCTCGCGGTCACGCGCGGGCAGGTCGACGCCGAGTTTCACCAGCCCGCGCGGGATGCAGACGGAGAACGTGCCCATGGTGGCCACCAAGTCCTCCTGGTTGGCGGCCAGTCCGAGCGACGCGGTGTCCCAATCCCCGCTGGTGCTCAGGAAATACCGGATGGTCGCGTGCAGCAGCCTGATCTTCTGCGCCGACCTCAGCCCGTAGCCGTCCGGGCTGAGCAGACCGCCGTCGACCATGACGTCCTGCAGGAACTGCGCGGTCTCCAGTACCCGCCGCGTCGGATTCGACTCGATTCGGGTGGTGCGGTGGAGCACCTGCGCTGCCTTCGCCCAGCCGTAGCAGACCGGCAGCGAATACGCGTGCAGGATCGTGCCCATGTGCGGCCCGTACCGGCCCCACAGTTCGCGGCCACGCTGGATCGTGGCGCGGTCGGCCCAGTCCGGCAGCTTCGCGCTTTCCGCGAAATACCGACGCAGCGACGGTGGCAGATCGGCTGGGATCTCGTCGCCGTTGCGGCGGAACCCGGCGATCAGGTCGTTGACCCGGCGTACCGCCCCCGTCTCGAATGCCTCCGCGACCGCCGCGTCCGCGAGCGGGTCGCCTTGCTGCCGCATGGAATCAAGGAGTTCGACCGACACGGCCGCGACGCTACTGGCGCCCCGGCCGTATCCGCGTCACCACAACCCATACGTACCAAGGGTTTCACGCTCTTGCCGGAGCGGGTTCACCCCCGTTCGAGACCGAGGCCCAGTCCCGCTGTCAGGTGACCCAGGCCCAGCGGCAGGTCGACCGAGACGTCCAGGCCGAACGTCGGGGCCGCGCCCGCGACCGGCAGGTTCACCGACGTCTTCGCCAGGTCGATGCTGAACTTCGTGGCCGCGCGGGGCTGGCCGAGGAAGCCCGCGTCCGTGCCGCCGATGATCAGCGCGAGCTGATGCCCCTTCGGCACGACGTGATCCGTGCTGGCCAGGCGGAAGGTCATCGTGTAGATCTTGCCGGGGGTGAGCGGCTCTTCCCTGCTGAGTGAGCGGTAGTTCCCGAGGTCCGCCCAGCCCCGGCTGAAGATCTCCGAGCCGACGTTCACCGTGTCCGCCGTGGTGACGCGGTAGCAGCCGTTGTCGCCAGGTGCGTTCGCGCCCCAGCAGGTTTCGCCGGTGCCGGTCTTGATGCCCTCGCCGGAGCCGGTGTAGTTGCGGATCGTCGCGGGCCCGTAGTCGACGAGCACGGCCGAAAGCTGCGCCGTGGACGTGTTCGGCGTCGCGCTGACGGTGATCGTCGAGGTCCCGGAGATCTGCAGGTCACGGTCGAGCTTGCCGGTCGAGTACAGCACCCGGTTCGCCGAGACGCTCGACGGCTGCGCCGCCCAGTCGGTCTCGCTCAGCCTCGGGTTGTCGGTGAACGCCGCCGTGCCGCTCGACGGCGCCGTGGTCAGCGAACCCAGTCCCGCCGCCGTGCCCGCGTGCGGGCGGTAGGTCACGCCGGCGGTGTTCGCGGCAGGCCACGAGGACTGGTCCACCCACTGGTCCGGCGCACGCTCGATGCTCGCCATCGGGCCGCGCTCGATGCCGTTGTCGATGCCGAGCAGGTAGTGGTCGAACCACTTGTGCAGGGTGTCGACCCACTGGCCGCGCCGGTAGTCGAACGGGTCGACGTGCCCGGTCTGCGACAGCCAGATCTTGCGCTCGACGCCGTCGGCCGCGAGCCGGTCCCACCACTGTCCGAAGTGGATGGTCTGGACGTTGAGGTCGCCGAGCCCGTGCGACAGCAGCACGCTCGCGCGCACCTTCTGGGGCGAGGTGAGGTAGTCCCGCGCGGACCACAACGGGCCGTAGTCACCGTTGGCGGTCGCGCCCTGGGTGAGCTTCTGGTTGGCCGCCGAGCAGTTCTGCCCGCTGTTCTTGCGCTCCACGGTCTGCGCGAGCCCCACCGGGTTGAAGCCGAAGGTGGCGCCGTCGGAGCGGTAGTAGTTGTACCAGGAGCTGATCCCGGCGATCGGCACGATCGTCTTCAGCCCGGCGACACCGGTCGCGGCGACGCCGTTGGCGATCGTGGCGTCGTACGACTTGCCGATCATGCCGACGCTCCCGGTCGACCAGCCCGCGCCGGTCGTCGTGCCGCCGGTTTTGGTCGTGTAGCCCTGCGCTCGGCCGTTGAGCCAGTCGACGACGGCCTTCGCGGAGGTGACGTCCGACTGCCCGCCGACGTCGGCGCAGCCCTGCGAGCGGTTGGTGCCCGCGAGGTCGACGAGCACGATCGCGTAGCCGCGCGGCACGAAGTAGTTGTCGTAGAACAGCGGGAACCCGACCGGCCTGCCCGCCGCGTCATAGGTCTTGAGCTCGCTCTCGTTGCCGCGTCCGCAGCACGAGTAGTACGGGCTCGCGTCCATGATCACCGGGATCTTGATCCCCTGTGTCGCAGGCTCCTTCGGGCGGACGATGTCCGCGGCCACCCGATCGGGTTGACCGTCGGCGTCGCCGTCGAGGCCGGTGTTCACCCACACGGTCTCCCGGATGGCACCGGCGAAATCGTAAACAGGCTCACTGACCTGCGTCGAGGCGCTTGCCACGACCGGAGTCACCATGGAGAACAGCAAAGCCAGGACCACCGCTACGGAAGCTCGCATGTCACCCACATTGGTGGAAGATCACGTAACCCCAGTAGGGCGGAAAGTGGGTAATCGGCAGCGATACGCTCGATGGATGCAGTGGCCGCAGACCGAAGCCGAAGCGATCGCACTGCAGCTCGAATTGGCTCCCGGGGTCGACCCTCATGAGCCGGACGGCTTCGCGCCGCGGGCCGTCGCGGGTCTCGACGTCGACTACCGCGACGATCACGTGGCGGCGGCGGTGGTCGTGCTCGACGCCGATTCACTGATCGAAATAGAGTCCGCGACCGCCATCGCGCCGGCGCGATTCCCCTATATCCCCGGCCTGTTCTCCTTTCGCGAACTTCCGCCTTTGCTGGACGCGATCGCGAAATTGACCGTTGTGCCGGATTTGCTGGTCGCCGACGGGCACGGCCTCGCGCATCCGCGACGGTTCGGCCTGGCTTGCCATCTCGGCGTGGTCACCGGCATCCCGACGATCGGCGTCGCGAAGACGCCACTGGGCGGCTACGAAGCGCCCGCGGACACACGAGGTGCGTCCACTCCCTTGGCGGACAAGGGAGAAACGGTCGGCGCCGCGCTGCGCACACGGCGTGGCGTGAAGCCGGTGTTCGTCTCGGTAGGACACCGGATCAGCCTGGAGCGGGCATGCGCCGAGGTGCTGCGGCTGACGCCGAAATACCGGCAGCCGGAAACGACGCGGCGTGCCGACCGGCTGTGCCGTGACGCCTGAGCGACAGAACAGTGACAGCAAGTCGATCTACGTTTTCTTCGTGGGGGATTCACCAAAAAGGAGAAAACGGATGAAACTCAAGAACATGCTCGCCGCTGCCGCCGTCGCCTTGGCCGCGGGTTCGCTCGCCGCCGTTCCGGCGGACGCGGCGCCTCGGGGCGGCGCGGGCGTGCTCACCGATCCCGGCAACTGCGCGACCGGCGAAGCGGGCCGCAGCTGTTTCAACAACTGGTGCAAGGCCGCGAACGTCTACTGGCCCGAATACCTGAGCTCGCAATTCTCGATCGAGCACAAGCTGAAGTTCGAATACACCGAGGGCATCCAAACCGCGCACTACACGGCGTTCATCGCCAGGACCGGCCTCGGCTGGCGACAGGAAGGCGGCTACGGGGCGGTCGCGCGGCCCTACTGTGGCGGCTGAACGACAGAACCGTGACAGCGGGCCGATCTATTTTCCTCCGCAGAGGTAATTCAACCGGAGGAGAAATAGATGAAATTTGAACTAATGCGGGCGGCCACGGCGATCGCGCTGGCCTGAGCCCGCCACGATGCTCGTGAGTGTTCCCGACGGTGAGAACCGTCGGGAACACTCACGAGTCCTTACAGCTCTACGGCCCGGTACAGCGAGCCGACCTCGCCCTTGTTCAGGCGCCGGATCGAGCCTGGCCGCTGGTTCCCCAGCTGCACGTCGGCGATCGCGGTGCGCACCAGCTTGCGCACGGGGTGGCCGACCTCGGCCATCAGCCTGCGCACGATGTGCTTGCGGCCCTCGTGGATGACCAGCTCGACGAGCGTGTTGCCCGCGTGCATGTCCTTCACCCGGAACTGGTCGACCTTGATCGGCCCGTCACCCAGCTCGATGCCGGCGCGCAGGTCCTTGCCGAGCCCGCGCGGGACGAGGCCGTCGACCTCGGCCAGGTAGGTCTTGAGCACCCGGTACGACGGGTGCATCAGGCGGTGCCCGAGGTCACCGTCGTTGGTCAGCAGCAGCAGGCCCTCGGTGTTCTCGTCGAGCCTGCCGACGTGGACGATGCCGCCCTCGTCGTCGTAGCGCCCGCGCAGGTAGTCGCCGACACACGGACGGCCACGGTCGTCCTTCATGGTGCTGTGCACGCCCTTGGGCTTGTTCAGCGCCAGGTAGACGAGGTCTTCACGCAGGTTGACGCGGGTGCCGTCGACGTGGATCACCGCGTTGACCGGGTCGACGCGGCGGCCGAGCTCGTTCACCACCTCGCCGTCCACCATGACGCGCCCGCGCACGATGAGGTCTTCGGCGGCGCGGCGCGAGGCCACTCCGGCCTGCGAAAGCACCTTTTGCAGGCGTACGCCCTCTGGATGCGGGTCAGATGTCATCGATGGTGTCCACTTCGGGTAGCAACGGGGCGATCGGGGGCAGGTCCGTCAGTGAGGACAGGCCGAGGCGCTCCAAGAACAGTTCAGTTGTCACGTACAGGGTGCCAGTCGTGTCCGGGTCGGTACCGGCCTCCTCGATGAGACCCCGCGCGAGCAGGGTCCGGATGACCCCGTCCACGTTCACGCCACGGACCGCGGCCACCCGCGCCCTGGTCACCGGCTGGCGGTAGGCGATCACCGCCAGGCTCTCCAGCGCGGCGCGGGTGAGCTTGGACCGCTGGCCGTCGAGCAGCAGCTTTTCCACGTACGGGGCATAAGTGTCCCTGGTGTAGAAACGCCAGCCTTCACCGGCTCGCCGCAGGTCGATCCCGGAGCCCCGGTCGGTGAACTTCTGGGCCATCGTGCGCAGCGCGACCGTGACCCGCGCGACCGGCTGTTCGACCGTCGTGGCCAGCGCTTCTTCGTTGATCGGCGAGTCGACGACCAGCAGCAGCGACTCGAGCACGGCCTCGAGTCCCTCGTCGTCGAGCTCGGGCAGCTCGATCGGCTCGATGCCCTCGTCGTCGTCCTCTTCCTCGGAGTCCTCGGAGTCCTCGGCCGGTGCTTCCTCTGCCGGAGCCTCTTCGGGTTCGGGCGCGTCGAGCGCATCCAGGTCGATCGGCTCGTCGTTCTCGTTCTCGGGGGTCACCCGTACTCCTCTTCCTCCGCCACGGCGACGGTCTGCTCGGCCACCGCGGCGGCTTCCTCCACGGAACCCCCGGTCCATCGGACATGCAACTCGGCGAGCGCCTCGAGCTGGTCGAACTGCACCGTCGCCTCGCGGTAGAGCTCCAGCAGCGCCAGGAAGCGCGCGACGATCTCGATGGTGTGCTCGCAGTCCTCGCACAGCTCGGAGAACGTGGCCTCGCCCTTCTCGGCGAGCTTGAGCCGCAGCAGCGCCGCGGTCTCGCGTACCGAGACCTTGCCCATGTGCAGGTGGTCCAGCGAGACCGTCGGCGGCGGCTTCGGCCGGAAGACCGCGAGCGCGATCTCGCCGAACTTCGCCGCGTCGACGCCGAGCATCACCTCGGGCAGCAGCCCGACGAACCGGTCCTCCAGCGCGACCGAGCGGGGATACCGCCGCAGCGCGCTGGCCTCCAGCTCGCCGAACAGCGCCGCGACCTGCTTGTACGCGCGGTACTGCAGCAGCCGCGCGAACAGCAGGTCCCGCGCTTCGAGCAGCGCCAGGTCGTCCTCGTCCTCGACCTCCGCCGACGGCAGCAGCCGCGCGGCCTTGAGGTCGAGCAGCGTCGCCGCGATGACCAGGAACTCGGTCGTCTCGTCGAGGCTCCAGTCGGCGCCCAGCGCCCGCGTGTAGCGGATGAAGTCGTCGGTGACGGTGTGCAGCGCGACCTCGGTGACGTCGAGCTGATGCTGCGAGATGAGCTGCAGCAGCAGGTCGAACGGTCCCTCGAAGTTGGCGAGGTGCACCTTGAACTTGCCCGGCGTGGCTCCCTCGTCGGGAACCATGCCTCCGTGGACGAGGATCTGTTCGACCGGCGCCGGCGTCTCCTCCGATGCCGGTTCGTCCATCAGTCCTCTGTCCCGCCCGCCCGCAGCCGCTTCACCAGCACGGATTCTTCGCCGTGCTCGTCGAAGTCGGCAAGCAGCACGGCCACCGCCTCGCGGACGAGGCGTCCCCGGTCGAGCACCAGGTTGTGCTTGCCACGGAGGTTGAGCCTGGCCTGTTCCATCGCGAGCAGCTCTTCACCGGACACGTACACGGTGATCTTCGCGTCGTGCTTGGTACGGCCGGAGCCCTGGGCGGCGGCTCGGTTCAGCTGCTGGCTGTGGCCGTTGCCGTTGCTCTTGGGTGGCTCCGGCTTTTCGACGGGAGGCAGATCGAGTGCGGGGCTGGTCGTGCTGGTCGTGATCCGAAACAGTTCCGACGCTCCGGGCAGGGATGCGCGCCTGCTCACCGAGCGATCACCTCGCGGGCCAGCGCGCGATAAGCCGCCGCGCCGGCGGACTTGGGAGCCCAGGTAGTGATCGGCTCCCCAGCCACAGTGGTTTCTGGGAACCGCACTGTGCGGTTGATAACCGTGTCGAACACGGTTTCCCCGAATGCCTCCACCACGCGCGCCATAACCTCCTTCGAATGCAGGGTTCTCGGATCGAACATGGTGGCGAGAATCCCGGTGATGTCCAGTTTGGGGTTGAGCCGCTCCTGCACCTTCTCGATCGTGTCGATGAGCAGCGCGACTCCACGGAGACTGAAGAACTCGCACTCAAGCGGGATGATCACACCGTCCGCAGCGGTCAGCGCGTTCACCGTGAGCAAGCCGAGCGAGGGCTGGCAGTCGACAAGAACATAGTCGTAGTCCTCCATCACCGGACGAAGGACCCTTAACAATGTGTGTTCGCGTCCTACCTCAGCGACGAGCTGGACCTCGGCCGCGGACAGGTCGATGTTGCTGGGCAGCAGGTCGACGTAGTCGACGCGGGTCTTGCGGATGACGTCGGTGATGGAGACGGACCGCTCCATGATCACGTTGTAGACGGTCTGGTCCAGCTCGTGGGGCTGGATGCCGAGGCCGACCGAGAGCGCGCCCTGCGGGTCGAAGTCGACGAGCAGCACCTTGCGGCCGCACTCGGCGAGCGCGGCACCGAGGTTGATCGTCGAGGTGGTCTTGCCGACGCCGCCCTTCTGGTTGCACATCGCCATCACCTTGGCCGGACCATGACGTTCCAGCGGCGGCGGCTCCGGGAGGTCCCGGTAGGGGCGGCCGGTCGGGCCGTTCCCGTGTTTGTCCTGTGGTCGGTTGTTTCGGAGTTGCGCGGCGATGGCTAAGTTCTCGTTTTCAGGGTCGTAATCGGCATCGCGCCGGCCTTCGGTGGCGATGGTGACCTGGTTCAGCGAAGCCGCCGCCGAGCCGGCGGACGCGGCCGGTCTTCCCGGCTGGTTCGGTGTCGACATGGCGCGAAAGCTCCTTTTACCGAGGTCTCCGGCAGCCTATGCGCGGATATCGGGGACCGCCAACGAGGCACGCCGGGCTACCGCCGAGTTCATTAGCCGAGTGCACGCGGATGGGCGGTCGCATAGACCTCTCTGAGGGTGTTGACGGTGACGAGCGTGTAGACCTGCGTGGTGGTCACCGAAGCGTGTCCGAGCAGCTCCTGGACGACTCTGACGTCGGCACCGCCTTCCAGCAGATGGGTGGCGAACGAGTGCCGCAGCGTGTGCGGCGAGACGGTCGCCGAGATGCCGGCCTGCTCGGCGGTGTCCTTGAGAACCTGCCAAGCGCTCTGCCGCGAGAGCCTGCTGCCGCGGGCGTTGAGGAAGACCGCGGCCGTGCCGCGGCCGCGCCTGGCCAGCTCAGGGCGGGCGCGCACCAGGTAGGCGTGCAGTGCTTCGACGGCGGGCCTGCCGATGGGCACCAGGCGTTGCTTGCCGCCCTTGCCGTCGAGCAGGACGGTGCGCTCCCCTGCGTCGATGTCGTCGATGTCGAGCCCGACGGCTTCGGAGATGCGCGCGCCGCTCGAGTAGAGCAGTTCCAGCAGCGCGCGGTCCCTGAGCGAACGCTCGCCCTCGGCGGGCGGGGTGTCGAGCAGGCGGAGAACATCGCCGACCGGTAACGCTTTGGGCAGCCGTTTCGCCGGTGAAGGCGGACGCACTTCACGGGCCGGGTCGTGTTCGGTGAGGCCGTCGGCGTGGGCGAACTTGTGCAGCCCGCGTACGGCGACGAGCGCCCGCGCGGCCGAGGACGCGGCGAGTGGCTGATGCTCTTCATCACCCTCGCGCAAGGCCATCCCGAAGGCGCTGACCTGCTCGGAAGTGACCTCGGCGAAGTCGCTCACGCCGGTCGCCTCGAGGTGCCCGGCATAGCGGCGGAGGTCGCGCGCGTAGCTGTCCAGGGTGTTGCGCGCCGTGCCGCGCTCGACCGTCAGATGATCGAGGTACGCCGCCACGACGTTGGCCACACCGGTGGTGCCCGCCTTTGCCACGGTCGACACTCTAAGGCCTCGCACGGGTGATTCGAGCTACCGTTTGAGGCATGTCCACCGCACCGGAACCGGAGAACCTCCGCATCGGCACCGCCGAACGAGAAGAGGCGATGAAGGTGCTGAGCGATCACTTCGCCGAGGGGCGGCTCAGCACGGAGGAGTACGAGACCCGGGTGACCGGCGTGCTCGACGCGAAGACCCGAGCGGACCTGCGGCCGTTGTTCGACGACCTGCCCGCGCCGAAGCCGGTCTTCCTGCTCCCGCCGATGACGTTCGCGCAGCCCGCGTACGCGCCGCCGCATCCGGGATCGATGCCGGTGCCGCACTGGGCGCCGCCGCCCCCGGCGCAGTACTCGCCGAAGTCCAAGGTGATCGCGGGCGTGCTGCAGATCGTGTTCCCGTTCGGGACCGGGCGGTTCTACACGGGCCACACGGGCATCGCGGTGGCCCAGCTGCTGGTCACGCTGTTCACCTTCGGGATCGGCGCGATCTGGCCGTTCATCGACGGGATCCTGCTGCTCGCCAACGGCGGCACCGACCCGTTCGGCCGCCGCCTCCGCGACTGAAGCCCGAAAGCCACTTTCGTCAGATGGCATCTGGCGAAAGTGGCTTTCGGGCTACCGTCAGAGGCTTCGGGAGGCGAAGCGGGTCGGGCGGTCTTCCCATGGCGCGTCGGCTGGACGCGCCTGGCCGTAGCCGCTGATGACCGTGTGCGCCGCCAGCACGCCGCTCACGGTCGCGCCGTTGACGAGCTCACCCGAGAGCGCCATCCGGACAGCCTCGGCGAGCGGGACCTTGTGCACCACCAGATCGGCCTCCTCGTCACCGAGCACGTCCCTGTCCACTTCGGACAGTTCGCGGGCCAGGTAGACGCGGACCACCTCGTCGGTGAACCCCGGCGACGCCGCGACGTCGACCAGTGTCTCCCACTTTTCGGCGCCGAGGCCGACTTCCTCGACCAGTTCGCGCTTGGCCGCCTCGACGGGGTCCTCCCCCAGCTTGTCGATCAAGCCCGCCGGGAGTTCCCACAACCGGTGCCCGAGCGCGTGCCGGTACTGGTGGATGAGCGTGACGTTGCCGTCGGCGTCCAGCGCGACGATCGCGACCGCGCCGAGGTGCTCGACGATCTCGCGTTTCGCCGTCGTGCCACCCGGCATGCGGACCTCGTCGACCCGCATGCCGACCACGCGTCCGATGTGGATGTCCCTTGTGGACTCCACGGTGAACTCGTGCCTGCCGGGCTCGGTCATCGGGCGGCCACCGGGGTCTCCGGCAGCTCGACCGGCAGCCGCTCGGCGGTCCGGTACGTGACGACGGCCTGCACGAACGCGTCGAACAGCGGGTGCGGGCGCGTCGGACGGCTCTTCAGCTCCGGGTGCGCCTGCGTGCCGACGAAGAACGGGTGCACGTCGGCAGGCAGCTCGACGAACTCGACCAGGCGGTCGTCCGGCGAGGTGCCCGAGAACACCAGGCCGGCGTCGGAAAGACGCTTGCGGTAGGCGTTGTTGACCTCGTAGCGGTGCCGGTGGCGCTCCGAGACCTCGGTCGACCCGTACGCCTTCGCGACCTGGGAGCCCGCCTTGAGCTTCGCCGGGTACGCGCCGAGACGCATGGTGCCGCCCATGTCCCGCTCGCCGGCGACGACGTCGAGCTGGTCGGCCATCGTCGAGATCACCGGGTGCGCGGTGTTCTCGTCGAACTCGGTCGAACCCGCGTTTTCCAGGCCGGCCAGGTTGCGCGCGGCCTCGATGACCATGCACTGCAGGCCGAGGCACAGGCCCAGCGTCGGGATGCCGCGCGTGCGGGCGTACTCGACGGCGCCGAGCTTGCCCTCGATGCCGCGGATGCCGAACCCGCCTGGGATCAGCACACCGTCCACGGTGGACAGTGCGGCGGCAGCGCCTGCCTTGGTCTGCAGGTCGTCCGAGGCGACCCAGACGATCTCGACCTTCGCCCGGTTGGCGAAACCACCGGCACGCAGCGCCTCGGTGACCGAGAGGTACGCGTCCGGCAGGTCGATGTACTTGCCGACCACGGCGACCCTGACGGTCTCCGAGGGGTTGTGCACCCGGTTGAGCAGATCGCCCCACACCGTCCAGTCGACGTCCCGGAACGGCAGCCCCAGCCTGCGGACGACGTAGGCGTCGAGCGCCTCGCCGTGCAGCACCTTGGGAATGTCGTAGATGGACGGCGCGTCAGGGCAGGCGATGACGGCGTCGGTGTCGACGTCGCACATCAGGCCGATCTTGCGCTTGAGATCCTCCGGCAGCTCACGGTCGGCACGGCAGACCAGCGCGTCCGGCTGGATGCCGATGTTGCGCAGCGCCGCGACGGAGTGCTGGGTCGGCTTCGTCTTCAGCTCGCCCGACGGCGCCAGGTACGGCACCAGCGAGACATGGAGGAAGAAGCAGTGATCCCGGCCGACGTCGTGGCGGACCTGGCGGCACGCCTCGAGGAACGGCAGCGACTCGATGTCGCCGACGGTCCCGCCGACCTCGGTGATCACCACGTCCGGCGCGTGACCCGACACATCGGCCTCGGCAGCGGACATGATCCGCGACTTGATCTCGTCGGTGATGTGCGGGATGACCTGCACAGTGTCGCCGAGATACTCCCCGCGCCGCTCCTTGGCGATCACTTCGGAGTAGACCTGGCCGGTCGTGACGTTGGCCTTGCCGTTGAGGTCGCGGTCGAGGAAGCGCTCGTAGTGCCCGATGTCGAGGTCGGTTTCGGCGCCGTCCTCGGTGACGAAGACCTCGCCGTGCTGGAACGGGTTCATCGTGCCCGGATCCACATTCAGGTAGGGATCCAGCTTCTGCATCGTGACCCGGAGCCCACGTGCGGTAAGGAGTTGACCCAGGCTGGAAGCCGTGAGTCCCTTACCCAGAGAGGAGGCAACGCCTCCGGTGACAAAGACATACTTGGTAGCCCGCGACTGAAGTCCCACGGGCTTCCACCCTATCTCACGTCCGCCGGGGCGCGCGATGGCCACGCCGGTAACCGCCAAACGAGTGGAAATATCTCTAGGCGTGTCCACTAGGATCCCTCGCGTGACGGACGAAGACAGCTGGACCGCCCCGGTCGCCGAGGCTCCGCTGGACGCGGTGGTCCGCGTCCCCGGTTCGAAATCGATCACCAACCGCGCCTATGTGCTCTCGGCGCTCGCGACCGCGCCCACGCGGGTGCGCGCGCCGCTCGACTCCCGCGACGCCAGGCTGATGCTGGGCGCGCTCGCCGCGCTCGGCGCCCGCTCCGAGGAGACGCCGGGCGGCGGCTACCTGGTGCATCCGCTCAACCCCGCCAGGATCCACGTCGAAGAGACGGTGAACGTGGTGCTCGGCAACGCGGGCACGGTCGCCCGCTTCACCCCGGCGCTCGCCACCCTCGGCTCCTCCCCCGTGCTCTTCGACGGCGACGAGGCCATCCGCCGCCGCCCGATCGGCCCGCTCCTCGCGGCGCTGCGCGACCTCGGCGCCGACATCGACGACGACGGCCGCGCCGCGCCCCCGTTCACCGTCCGCGGCCACGGCGGCCTCCCCGGCGGCCGGGTCGACCTGGACTCGTCCGCGTCCAGCCAGTTCCTCTCGGCGCTGCTGCTGGCCGCCCCGGCGTCCGAAAAGGGCGTCACCGTGCGACTGGTCGGCGGCAACCCGCCGAGCGAGCCGCACATCGCGATGACCTTGGACATGCTGCGCCGCTTCGGCGCCACAGTGGACCGCGACGGCGTCGAGTTCCACGTCCCGCCGGCCCGCCTCTCCTGCCCGGTCTACACGGTGGAGCCCGACCTCTCGACGGCCGCGCCGTTCGTGGTCGCCCCGCTGCTCACCGGCGGCAAGGTCCGCATCGAGGGCTGGCCGTCGTCGACGACCCAGCCCGGCGACTACCTGCGCGGCCTGGTGACCCAGCTCGGCGCCACGGTCTCGCTGGACGAATCCGGCCTGACGGTGTCCGGCGGCGGCTCGTTCCCCGGCGCGACGCTGGACCTGCACGAGGTCGGCGAGCTGACCCCGGTCATCGCGTCGCTCCTGTGCTTCGCGGACGGGCCGTCGGTCATCACGGGCGTCGCGCACCTGCGCGGCCACGAGACCGACCGCTTGGCCGCTCTCGCCGCCGAGCTCTCGGGCCTGGGCGCCGAGGTGAAGGACACCGAGGACGGGCTGCGGATCACCCCGGCCCCGATGAGCGCGGGTGTCTTCCACACCTACGACGATCACCGCCTGGTCATGGCGGGCGCGGTGCTCGGCCTGCGCATCCCCGGCATCGACGTCGAAAACCCTGCCACGGTAGGGAAAACGTTCCCCGGCTTCGTGGACGCCTGGTCCGCCATGCTCGGCGCCTGATCACGTCTCCCCAAGCCCGAATGTGGCTTTCGTCAGATAGGACCTGACGAAAGCCACATTGAGGTTTTCTCAGTAGGGGTGTTGGTGGCGGCGTGTTGGGCCGGGTAGGCGGAAAGCCCCTGCTAGGACTGGATTTCTTGACGATCTAGTCCGAAGCAGAGGCTTTCCGTGATTACCTATCATGCCACCTTGGACGT
>NZ_JBHWEB010000101.1:0-34182 GCF_042734395.1 Amycolatopsis sp. NPDC059657
CCAACGGCCCCCTCGCTTCACGAGGGGGTCCGCGAGTGGTAACTCCGCTGCATCCAACGGAGCAGAGTTACCACTCGCCCGCAACCGTCACCGCAGACCCCGCCCGGGGCCAGGCTCCATCGCGAGCACGCACGACCCCGATCGGCTGGGGTGTGTGGGTTTTGGGGCGTTAGACGACGCAAACCCACACACCAAGCCCCGGCGTGGAGGATTTGCGTCGCCTAACACCGCAAACCCTCCACAGTCACTCTTTCGTGGCCAGGGCTGAAGCAGGCCAAGGTCGCCCACCACGACATGACACCTTTGCCCTTCCGCCCAAAAGAACCGGCCGTACCACTCACGACCCCAAGGGGATCAGAGGTAGTGCGTGTTGGGGCCGAGGCCGCAGGCGATGCGGCCGTAGAGCTCCAGGTTGGTGTTCGGGTGCATGACCGCGTGCAGGTTCACGACGCGGATGTCGCGCTCGATGCGCTGGATCGGCACCGAGCTGTACGTCGACGAGCCGCCGCTGGCGGTGGCCAGGATGTCGATGGCCTCCTTGGCGCGCTGGCAGGTGGCGCCGAGGTCGAGCCGGACGCGGGCGCGTTCCTCCAGCGTCCACTCCTCGCCGGAAGCGGTCTTGGAGTCCACCAGGTCCGCGGCGCGGAGCGCGTGGAAGCTCGACTCGTCGACCTTGATCGTGGCCTCGGCGACCTGCAGGTGGGTCAGCGGCGCCTCGGCCTGGTTGGTGTAGTCGGTGTAGGTGATCTTGCGCCCCGGGAGCCGCTCGAAGAAGGACTCCTTGGCCGCCTTCGCCAGTCCGACCGCGATGGCGCTCACGGTGGCGCAGGCGGTGGGCAGCAGCGGTGCCTGGAAGATCGGGGAGTCGGCGTTCTTGACCGACGAGTACTTCTGGTGCAGCACCGGGCCCATCTTCAGGACGCGCTCGGCGGGGACGAACACGTCACGCGCGACGGTGCTGACGCTGCCGGAGCCGCGCAGGCCCGAGGTGTACCAGTCGTCGATGATCTCGAGGTCCTTCAACGGGATCGCCGTCATGATCGGCTCGGGGCCGTCGGCGTCGGGGTCGAGCAGGATCGCCGAGTTGGTGTTCCAGTGGCTCTGCTGGGCGCCCGAGTTGAACGTCCACTTGCCGTTGACGAGGTAGCCGCCGGCGGTCGGCGTCGCGGTCGCGGTGGGGCTGAGGATGCCGCAGACGCGCACGTCGGGCGTCGAGAAGATCTCGTCCTGCACCTCGTCGGGGAACAGGCAGGCGATCCAGGTGCTGATCGTCCAGACACTCGAGGTCCACGCGGTCGAGCCGTCGCCCCTGCTGAGCTCGGTGACGGCCTCGGACAGCGTGCGCAGACCGACCTCGTGGCCGCCGTAGCGCTTCGGGATGCGCATCCGGAAGAAGCCGGCGTCGGTCAGCGCTTCGAGTGTTTCGGGGTGCAGCTTCCGGTTTTCCTCTGTCCAGGCCGCGTTCGCCTTCAGCAACGGCACCAGGTTCGAGGCACGGCTCACGAATTCCTGCTCCGACGGTGTTCCCACAATATACTCCTCGGACCGGTCAGCAAGGTGACTTCGAGATTCTCAGCAAGCGAGCGCCGCTGGCTCCTCTTCCCTTGCTGAATCGTCGAGCAGCGCCAGCAACGCGGGCGGGTCCGCGAGCCGCCTGGCGCGCAGCCTGATTTCGGGAACGCGGATATCGCTGTCGGACCCGATCTGCACCTGCCCGGTGCCGCCGAGCAGATTGCCGCGCATGGAATGCGCCAGCACGAACCAGTTTCCCGCGGGAACACCGTCGAGCACATATTCTCCCGGCTGTTCCATGATGACGTGCCGGGCCGGAACGCCTTCGAAAACCCGGCCGGAGAACAGGCCGACGAAAGCCGGGAACGCACCGTTCCAAGCCAGCGTGCCGCGGACGACGCCGCGCCCGTTTCCGCACCCGGCGACGAACGGCGGTGGGTCCATCCGGCGGTACCGTGACGGCGTGACCCCTACGCTGTAACGGAATCTGGTGCTGAACGAGCCGACCCCGCTGAAGCCGACCTGATTGGTCACGTCCGCTACACTCAGCGAAGTGGAGACCAGCAACCGTTTCGCCTCCGCGATCCTGACCGCGGACAAATAGCGGCCGGGGGATATTCCAGTGACCCGCTGGAACATCCGGGAGAAATGAAACTTGCTGTACATCGCGCAGCGGGCAAGATCATCGACGGTCAGCGGCGTCGAGTATTCTTCCCGCATCGTTCCGATCGCCCGCTCAACGGCGGTGACAGCCGAGAGATTCATGCCTTCGAGTATCGCGAGCGGCCGTCGTCCTCCTCCAGCGTGCGCTTCATGAATACCCCCATGCGTTTCGCATGGGCCGAAGGTGCGCACGCTCAGAGACGCGGGGCGCGGCGACGCCGTCAAGACTGTCGCCATGCCTACACTTCCCGAGTTCCGGCTGGAAGCTTATTTCTCCCGGTGGGAGTTCGTCGCGCGGTATCACCTCACCGCGTCGGACGCGCAGACGGTGACGAAGGCCGAGCTGCTCGCGCTGGCGGGCGACGAGGACCGTGAGCGCTGGGAAAGCATGGACCTGAGCTACGGCGAGACCTACGGCCTGCCCGAGCTCCGCGCGGCGATCGCGGGCACGTACGACAACCTCGAAGCCGAAGACGTGCTCTGCTTCGCGGGCGCCGAGGAAGCACTCAACCTCGCGATGCACGTCCTGCTCGACAAGGGCGACCACGCGATCGTCATCACCCCGAACTACCAGGCGGCCGAAACGATCCCGCTGTCGATCTGCGAGGTCACCGGGATCGCGCTCGACCCGTCGGACGACTGGCGCCTCGACGTCGACGCGCTCGAGCGCGCCATCCGCCCCAACACCAAGGTCATCTCGGTCAACTTCCCCAACAACCCCACCGGAACCATCCCGGACAAAGCGACCTGGGCACGGCTGGTCCGCCTGGCCGACGACCGCGGGATCCGGTTGTTCAGCGACGAGGTCTACCGCGGCGTCGAGCTCGACCGCGAAGCCACGCTGACGCAGGCAGCCGACCTGTCGAAAACCGCATTGTCGCTCAATGTGCTTTCCAAGGCTTACGGACTCGGCGGCCTGCGCATCGGCTGGATCGCGTGCCGTGACCGCGCGCTGTTGCAACGCCTGGAGCGCGCCAAGCACTACGCGTCGATCTGCAACTCGACGCTCAGCGAGGTGCTCGGACTGATCGCGCTGAACGCCAAGGACCGGCTGCTGGAACGCAACCGCCGGATCATCGCCGAGAACGTGCCCGTGTTCGACGCCTTCTTCGCCGCCTTCCCCGAGCTGTTCGAGTGGCAGCCCCCGAAGGGCGGCTGCGTCACTTTCCCGCGTTATCTCGGCGAAGACGGCGTCGAAGCGATGTGCGCCGGCCTCGTCACCGAGGCCGGCGTCCTGCTGCTGCCCGCCAGCCTGTACGTCTCAGGGCTGACCCCGGTGCCCACCGACCGCTTCCGCGTCGGCGTCGGCCGCAGCGACCCGAAAGACGCATTGGGGGCATGGGCGGACTGGATCGAGAAGCGTCAACAGCAGCATTGAATGGCGGCGTTCTTCCGGAACACCATCAGCAGCGCCAGCACCATCAACACGCCCGCGTAGATCAGGCTGGTGCCGAAGAACGGCAGCATCGCCGCCGCGCCGATGGCGACGCCGATGTTGCACAGCCGCGCGGCACGCCCGGTCAGCAGCCGGTGCGCGGCCACGAAGGTGACCAGGAAGATCAGCAGGAAGGCCGCGGAGGTCGCGGTGATGAGCCGCTCCTCGCTGCTGCCGGTCACCGCGAGCAGGCCGACCGGCACGCCGTACCCGGCGATCAGCGACAGCAGCGCGACGTACGGCACGTTCCGGCGTGCGGACACCTTCGTCAGAGCCGCCGGGAGCAGGCCGCTCCTGGCCGACGAATAGACCATCCGCGAGGTGCCGAGCACCCACGCGTTCGTCGCGAGCAGCAGCAGCACCACGGCGACGATGCCGCCCACCCGCGCCAGCGTCTCCCCGCTCACGATCCGCAGCAACGTCGTGAACGCCGTGATCTGGCTGCCTTCCGCGGCACCGGGCGGCACCACCAGCACGATCGTCGCGGCCATCGCCAGATACAGGAACCCGATCACGAACACCGCCAGCGCGATGGCCTTGCGGAACGTCCGGCGCGGATCCACCACCTCTTCGGCGACCGGTGCGGCGTTCTCCCACCCGATGAACCCGAAGAAACACACGATCAGCGCCGCGCCGACGCTGGACCACCCGTGTGGCGCGAACGGCGTCAGGTTCGCGGTGTCCGCGCTCGGCATGGCGATGGCCATCACGACGACCAGGAAGGTCACGAGCGCGATCAGCACGGCGCCCTGGACGAAGCTGCTCGTCTTGACCCCGAACAGGTTGAACAGGACCGAGCCGACCATGATCGCGAAGCCGAGCAGCACCACCTTCAGGTCACTCGGGTTGGGATCCCACATGTTCAGCAGATACCGGGACGCGGCGAGACCGAGCACGGGGTTCGCGATGAGCAGTGACAGCACCAGGAACGCCCCGACCCACCGGCCCGCCCGCGGTGCGATGCCGGTGCTGACGAAGCAGGCGATCCCGCTGGCGCTCGGATATTGGGCCGACAACCGCGCGAAGGTGAGCGCGAGCGGGTACGAGTAAAGGATCAGCAGCGCCCACGCGAGCAGCGAAAGCGGCCCGGCCTCGGCGGCCGCGTGCCCCGGCAGGATGAGGATGCCCACCCCCACCACCGAGGTCACGTAGTGGATGACGAGCCCGGATACACCCATCGACCGTTCTAGGGTGGTGGTCATCAAAGGATCCTCTCGATTTCGTGCAGGAGCATTTCGATCAGCTTGCGGTTCGCGGAGGTGCCGACCAGCCCGACGCGGAAGGTCTCACCCGCGAACGGCTCGAGGCCGCCCGCGATCATCACGCCGGCGTCCAGCAGCCGGTCGCACAGCTCGTTCGCGCGCGGATGACGGGCGACGACCACGAGGTTCGCCGCGTGCTCGTCGTCGGCGACGACGCCGAAACCCAGTCGCCGCAAGCCATCGCGGCATTCCATGCGCAGCTGCGCGCGCTGGGCGACCCAGTTTTCCCTTCCTACCGTGTGAATCCGGCGCAGACTGCTCGCCAGCACCTGGATCAGGCTGGTCGGCATGGTGACCGGCGTGGGTTCCCAGTCGTCCTCGGTCGCCGCGTGCTCCCATCGCGCGAGATCGAGATACCAGGTCGGCGGGCGCACCGAGCGAGCGTCGACGCGCTCCTTTCCAGAGTCGGAAAGCGCCACCACGGCGAGCCCCGGTGCGCCGCCGAGTCCCTTCTGGGAAGCGGAAACGAGCGCGTCGACCCCCATCGCGCGCATGTCGATGTGTTCACCGCCCGCGGCCGCGATGGCGTCGACGAGCAACACCGCGCCGGACGCGTGCGCGAGCTCGGCCAGCCGGTCGATCGGGTGCCGGACCGCGGTCGCCGTCTCCACATGCGTGACGACCAGGCCATCGCAGCCACTGAGATCGATCCGCGCCGGGTCGACGGGCTCGCCCGGCTCACAGGAGACGACCCGCGCGTCGAGCCCGTGCGCCCGCGCGATGTCGACAAGCCTGCTGCCGAAGTAACCCGAGTTCACCACGGCCACCCGCTGCCCCGGTTCGAACAGGTTGAACATCGCCGCGTCCAGCCCCGCGGAGCCGGATCCCGGCAGCAGGTACGTGCGGTCCGCGCCCAGCAGCGACGCGAGATCCCCGTGCACGGCGGCGAAATCGGCCATCCACGCCGGACCGTAGTGCGGCTCGATCTGCCTGCCGAGCACCGCCAGCTCACGGGGATGCAACCGGCACGGTCCCGGGATCATCAAATGCCTGATCCCGCCGTGGCCGCTCTCGACCGCCGCCAGCGCGTTGTTCATTTCTGCCTCTCAGGTCAAGTGGTTGCCATCGGAAGTCCTTCGGGGGTATTCGGCGGATCCAGGTTTCCGCTGGGCGTGCGGCCGTGAGGCCCTCGTACCGGGTTGTACTCGGGCCTTGCGGCCGTGCGTCCAGCGGGAAGCTGGGCCGTCGAGACCCCCGGAGGACTTCCGATGGTGACCATTAGGCCGCCCGTGGCATGGAGAACCTCCGGGCGGCGATTTCACGTAGTGCGCGCCACAGCCGTTCGATGTCGGCGCGCGTGGTGTGGATGTTGCCGATCGACACCCGGATCACGTATCCGTCGTCGATGACCGTGTGGGAGATGAAGGCTTCGCCGGAGGCGTTGACCTCCTCGACGATTTCGGCGTTCAGCCAGTCGTTGACCTCCCGGTCGCCGCTGGGCTCGAAACGCAGGCACACCAACGGATAAACCGAGTCGACGGGGACTCGCCACAACGGTTCTTCGGCGACGGCGTCGCGCAGCCAGTTCGCCAGCTGGACGCTGTGCTCCAGCCGCGCGGCCAGTCCCGCCCTGCCGAACGTCCTGATCACCCACCACAGCTTCAGCGCGCGGAAACTGCGTCCCAGCTGTGGTGTCAGGTTCATGTAGTCGACGGTGTGCTCGTCCTGCGCCGAGGTCAGGTACTCGGCGACGAGGCGGAACGTGTCCGCCAGCGCGCCGCGGTGCCTGCAGTACAGCGCCGTCGCCTCCATCGGGATGTACAGCGTCTTGTGCGGGTTGACCACCAGCGAGTCCGCCAGCGTCAGGTCCTCGACCTGCTCGGCGAGCGACGGCGCCAGCCGCCAGAACCCGCCGAACGCGGCGTCCACGTGCAGCCAGACACCGTTGCGCTCGCAGATGTCGGCGATCGCCGTGATCGGATCGGCGGCGCCGACCGAAGTGGTGCCGACCGTCGCGACCACCGCCACCGGCTTGAACCCGGCGGCGAGGTCCGCGGTGATCGCGGCTTCCAGTGCTTCCGGGAGCATCCGGTACTGGTCGTCGGTCGGGATCTTGACCAGGTTCGCCGTGCCGAAGCCCAGCGTGATCGCGGCCTTGTCGACCGAGCTGTGCGCCTGGTCGGAGGTGTAGAGCCGCAGCACAGGCAGGTCACGCCCGGCCAGGCCTTCGACGCGGACGCTCGGCCCGAGCGCGGCGTCACGCGCGGCCGCGAGCGCGTACAACGTGGCCAGCGAGGCGCCGTTGACCAGCACGGAGTCGGTCTCTTCCGGATAGCCGACCATTTCCGCGATCCACCCGAGCACGACCCGTTCGAGCGCGGACGCCGCGGGGCCGCTCTTCCACAGCATGGCGTTGACGTTCAGCGCAGCGGTCATCGTCTCGGCGAGAACCCCGGGAAAGCTGGCGCTGTTGGAGAAATAGCCGTGGAACGACGGGTGGTTCCAGTGCACGAGATACGGCAGGACCAGCTCACGGGTGTCGGTCAGCACCCGATCGAAGTCCACACCCTGCTCGGGCAGCTCGGACAGCAGCGAAGCCGACAGGTCACCGGTGTCCCTCGGGACGGTCACCGGGACCTGCCGGATCGACTCGAAATGCGCCCGGAGCACGGCAAGGAGTTCCCTGCCGTGCTCCTCGAACTGAGCAGGCGCCCAGTCGCCGGGTTCCTCAGACATTGGCTGCCTCTGCGAAGAGTTCGGTCACGTCTTCGTCGTGGTCGACCGGACGGTCACCCCAGTCCCAGCCGCCCGACACCGAAAGCGTGGCGCCGGAGATGTATCCGGCCCGGTCGGAGACCAGGAACGCCACCGCGTCGGCGATGTCGTCCGAGGTGCCCAGCCGTCCGGCCGGCACCCGCTTGGCCATCCAGCCCGCCTGTTCCGGCGGCAGGTGGCCGTTGTCGATCAGGCCGGGCGCGACACAGTTCACCGTGATGCCGTGCCTGGCCTCCTCGGTGGCCAGCGACCGGGTGAGCACCGCGATCCCGGTCTTCGCCACCGTGTACGCCGCGAGGTTCGGCGCGCCCCTGACCTCCAGCGCGGGTGCGAGCCCGATGGTGATCACCCGGCCGAAACCACGCGCGCGCATACCGGGCAGCGCCGCCTTGGTCGCGTAGAACGCCGAGTTCAGATTGCTGTCGATGATGGCCTTCCACCGCTGCGCGGAGGTTTCCGCCACGGCGCCGAGCACGAACTCACCGACGTTGTTGACCAGTATCGAGACCGGCGCGCCGAACACCCCGGCGGTCTGGCGCACGGCGTGCTCGGCCTGCTCCGGCTCGCACAGATCGGCCCTGACCATGATCGCGCGGGCTCCCGACGCCCGGAGCCGGTCCACCAGCGCCTGCGCGCTCGCGGCGTCGCTCCGGTAGTTGACCGCGACCATCGCGCCCTCCGCGGCGAGCCGCTCGCACAAGGCACTGCCGATCCCGCGCGCGCCGCCGGTGACGAGCGCGACCTGGTCCGTGCCAGGAAGCCGCGTCTCCATCAGTGGTCGTCGTCGTGGTCGTGCTCGTGCGGGACCTCGTTGAGGTAGCTGATCTCGCGCGGGCCGGTGCAGTAGGTGGCCTCGAAGTCACCGAGCAGCGGCTCCTCGCCGCCGATCAGGTCTTCGGCCTCCTCGCGGCTGCGCCACGGGTACATCACCCACACCTTGGTGGGCTGCTGCTCGTGCTGGTAGAAGGTGGCGTGGCCGAGGAAGGCCGGGTGCTCGTGCGCACGCGGGCCGACCAGGTCGTCCATCTTCTGCATCAGCTCGGGCACGCGGTCGGCGTAGTCGTCCTTGATCTCCCAGGTTTCCAGGACGTGGATCATGACTCTGTCTCCTCAGTGCTCGCGGTTTGGCGGAAGTGCTCGGACAGCAGGGATTTGCCCTCCGGCACGAACTTTTCGCAGACGAAGATGTGGTGGCGCCGGTTGCGTGACTGCGCCGACCAGAGCTTGGTGGCGGCGAGCCGCACGGCGCCCGGCACGCGCCCGGCCCGGTCCGCCGCCTTGAACCCCCGGCGCAGCGAGGTGAGCCTGCTGAGCATCTGCTCGTGTTCGATGTTCAGCGTGCCGGAGAAACCCGGGGTCATGAACGGCGGCGCCATCGACGGGCGGATCACCCGCTCGTAGGTGTCCTGGCCGAAGTCCGCCGCGTAGCGCATGGTCGCGGTGGCGGCGTCATAGAGGATCGTGAGTTTCCGGAAGGCCGCTTCCAGCTCCGTCCAGCGCGACCTGTCCAGCGCGGTGCTCGCCTGCACGAGCAGCCCGTTCATCGCCGCCAGATTCAGATGGAAGAGCTGGTGTCCCAGCTTCCAGCGGAGCACGGCCTGCCCGGTGTCATTCACGCCGCGGCCTCCCCGAAGTCGTCGTGCGCGTGCGCCACCCATTCCGCCAGCGTGCTGTGCAGGGTGACCACGCAGCCTGCCAGTATCGCGACCTTGTCCTCATCGGACAGTGAGCTGCGCTCGAGGTCGAGCAGCACGTCACGCTGAACGTCCAAACAGGACTGTGTCCAGGTCGCCAGGTCCGGCCGCTGCCGCACCAGCCGGAAGTAGGCGTCGTAGTGTTCCTGTCCGGCGATACTGGTGAGCGCGCCGGGTATTTTTCCGTCGCTGGGCAGCGAAATCGACTGGATCAGTCCTAGGTCGATGTCGTATTCGCCCTCACCGGCCATTTCGCCGCTCCATGAAGTACCGGCGCACGGTCTCGCTCGCGTTCCGGCCCGGAATCCCGAACACACCACCGCCGGGCCGCGTGCCCGAACCGCAGAGGAAGAACCCTGGCACCGGGGTGTGGTAGTCGGGGTAACCGGCCACCGGACGCCCGGCGAACAGGTCCAGCGGGGACATCGCGCCGTGGTAGAGGTTTCCGCCGGGCAGCCCGATCTCGCGCTCGATGTCCGGCGGGGCGAACAGCTTGCGGTGCGTCACCGCGGCCGTGAGCCCCGGCAGGTACGGCTCGACGTAGGCCAGCAGGTTGTCCAAGAAGGACTCCCTGATCTCGTCCCAGGTCGTGCCTGCCGGCTGGTAGGGCAGGTACTGCAGGTACATGCTCATGACGTGCTTGCCGGGCGGCGCGACATCGGGGTCGAGGATGCTCGGGATCGAGCACTCGACGTGCGGCTTGGTCGGCGGGATACCGGCCCGCATCTCGGCGTGCACCAGGTCGAGATGGTCCATGTCCGGCAGGATCTGCAGTGTCCCGTTGAAGTGCTCGCCGAAGCCGTCGAAGCCGCGGACCTCGGGGAGCCGGTCGAGCGCGAGGTGGACCTTGCCCGCGACGCCCACGTGCGGGCGGTTCGCCAGCGCGGCGCGGTAGCTGGCTGGCACGACATCGGGGTCGACCATCTTCCCGAAGGTGGTCGACGGGTCGGCCGCCGAAACCACGGCCTTCGCGGAGATGTGGGTGCCGTCCTCGAGTTCGACACCGCGGCAGGCGATGGCACGGGGGCAGCTGCCGAGCAGGATCTGCTTGACGGCCTTCCCGGTGTAGATGTCCACTCCGAACTCTTCACAGGCCGCGGACAGCGCACGCGTGATGCTGCCCATCCCGCACTTGACCTGGCCCCACGACGGGCGCGCGTCCTCGGTCGTGCCCATCTGGTGATAGAGCATCAGGTACGCGGTGCCCGGTGTGGAGGGCCCGCCGTCGACACCGACGGTGCCGTCCGTGGCCAGCGTGACCTTGAGCGGCTCGGACTCGAACCACTCGTCGAGCACCTCACGCGCGCTGCCGAAGAGCGTGCCCACCAGCAGGCGGAGGTCCTTGTCGTCGAGCCCGGCCGTGGCCTGCAGAATGGCCTTCAGCGCCGGGATGTCCTCGAACAACGGCGCCCTCGACGCGCCGGTCACGTACGGCTCGGCGAAGCGCGCGACCCGGCGCATCGCGGCGCCGTATTCGAAATACGCGTCCGCGTCGCGCACCGAGAACTTGCTGATCTCCGCGTGCATTTTCGCGGGATCGGATCTGAAGCTGAGGTGGCGCCCGTCCGCGAGGAGCGCGGTGACCGACGGATCGCGCTCCATGACCCGCAGGCCATGCTTCGCGAGCTTGAGGTCCTCGATGATCTCCTTGCGGAACAAGGTGGTCACCAGGCTCGCGGTACTGAACCGGTGCCCGGGGAAGACCTCTTCAGTGATGCAGGCGCCACCCACGAAGTCGCGCCGTTCGACCACCGCGACGCGGTAGCCCGCCTGTCCCAGATAAGCCGCGCAGACCAGACCGTTGTGCCCGGCCCCGACCACGATCACGTCATATGTGTCACTCACGGATTCATCGTGCGACGCCGGGGCGTCCGCGTCATCTCTGAGGATGCTCTGCGATGGAGCACGACCAGAGTTGCGCCGATTCCCATTCCTTGGACATGCTCGTCCGGGAGAACTTCACCAGGAGGTCGACCGTGTCATCCCCTCTGATGGACTCGGCGTTACCCGCGGTGGCAGGCACGGACGTCCGGGTGCCGCTGGCGGACGGAACATCGGTGCCCTACGCGAACTTCGACTACGCGGCGAGCGCGCCATGCCTGCTCGCGGTCAAGGACGCGCTGGATGTGGCATTGCCGTTGTACGCCAGTGTGCATCGAGGCGCGGGGCGCCTTTCCCAGCTGACCACGCGTGCTTACGAAGACGCCAGGCACACGGTCCGCCGGTTCGCGGGCGCACGGCAGGACGACGCGGTGATCTTCACCCGCAACACGACCGACTCGATGAACCTGCTCGCCTCCTGCGTGCCACTGGACACCACGGTCGTGGTCTTCGAATCCGAGCACCACGCCAACCTGCTTTCCTGGCTGCACCGGCATTTCGTGGTGCGCCTGCCGATGCCGTCCTCACCGGAGGAGGCCGTCGCCTCGGCGGCGAGCGCGCTCTCACCCGGCTCGCTGCTCGTGGTGACCGCCGCTTCGAACGTGACCGGCGAGCTGTGGCCCATCGAGGAACTGGCCGCGGCCGCGCACGTCCGCGGCGCGCGGATCGCGGTGGACGCCGCGCAGCTCGCACCGCACCGGCCGATGGACATGTCCATTGTGGACTACGTGGCCTTCTCGGGACACAAGCTCTACGCACCGTTCGGAGCCGGTGTGCTGATCGGGCGCGGCGACTGGCTGTCCGAGGCGGATCCGTACCTGCGCGGCGGCGGCGCCAGCAAGCTGGTCGGCCCCGACACGGTCGTCTGGGCGACCGCTCCCGAGGAACGGCACGAGGCAGGCAGTCCGAATGTCCTCGGCGCACTGGCGATTTCCGCCGCCTGCTCGGCACTGGAATCCGCAGGCTGGGCTTCTCTCGTGGCAGCAGAGGAAAGACTGCTCAGCCGGTTGCGCCTGGGTCTGTCGATGATTCCCGGCCTGCGCGAACTTTCCTTGTGGGGCCCCGATTCGGCACGGGTGGGCATCGTCTCGTTCGTCGTCGGTGGCTGGGAAGCTCGCCAGCTCGCCCAGACCTTGTCCGACCACTACGGCGTCGGCGTCCGCGACGGCAAGATGTGCGCCCACAACCTGGTTCGCCATTTACGTGGTGGTTCGGACGGCTCGATCGTCCGCGCCAGCATCGGCCTCGGCACCACCCGCGCGCACGTCGACCGCCTGGTCACCGCGCTGGCCGACCTCACCGCCGCCCGCGCCGCCGCCTGAAAACTGCTCGAGCCGCCGACCGTCGCAGGAAATAGGAAGCGACGCCGTCTCGCGCGCGGACAATGAATCGGGGACGACCATAGGTATGCGATCGCTTCGATGAGGAGACTTTTATGTCGGTCAGTGCCGAAGACAGGTTGACGGCTTACTACGGGCAGTTCACTTCCGAGCGCGAGAAGGAAGTGCTGAGTGTCCCGCTCCGCTTGGTGGGGGCGTGGGCGGAGAACAGCGCCGACGGCGTGGCCGAGGTGTTCACCGAGGACGGCATCCTGATCCTGCCGGGTGACGTGTACAAGGTCGGCCGCGAAGAGATCAGGGCGTTCATGAAGGCCGCCTACGCCGGCCCGTTCAAGGGCAGCGGCGTGACCGGCCAGCCGGTGGACCTGCGGTTCGCCTCGGACACGGTCGCGCTGATCCGCACCCACGGCGGCATCCTCGCGCCGGGCGAGACGGAGATCGACCCCGAGCTCGCCGTGCGCTCGACCTGGATCACCGTCAAGAAGGACGGCGAGTGGTTCCTGGCCGGCTACCAGAACAGCCCCCGCGGCGCCGGCGC
Organism: Amycolatopsis sp. NPDC059657; assembly: GCF_042734395.1. Taxonomy (NCBI): domain Bacteria; kingdom Bacillati; phylum Actinomycetota; class Actinomycetes; order Pseudonocardiales; family Pseudonocardiaceae; genus Amycolatopsis; species Amycolatopsis sp. NPDC059657. The sequence goes on from NZ_JBHWEB010000101.1 coordinate 13,041, forward strand.
CACCCTCCGCTGGTAACCCACTGACTCCGAGGAGAAAACCCATGCCAGGCAAGGCATCCGAACTGGTCGCAGGCGCCAAGAAGTGGGCAGCCAATTACGGCGACTTCCCCAACGGCGAAGAGGGCGCGGTGCTCACCGTGCCGCTGCGCATCCGCGGCGCGTGGGAACGGGGCGACGCCGAACTGTTCGCCGAGGTCTTCGCGGACAACGGCAGCATGCTCGTCGGCGACAAGCAGCTCCAGAGCCGCGAAGAGGTCCTCGAGTACATGACAGAGGCCTTCAAGGGCACCTACAAGGGCGCCCGCCTCGAGGAGACCCCGGTGGTGATCCGCAAGCTGTCGGACACCGTGGCTTTCGCGGTGACCAAGGGCGGTCTCGTGCTGGAAGGCGAGACCGAGGTCGCTCCGGAGCGCGAGGTCCGCGCGACCTGGGTGATCGTCAAGGAAGACGGCGACTGGAAGCTGCTGAACCACCAGACCAGCCCCATCTCGGGCTGAAACGGCTTTCGCGAACAAGCCCGCTTTACTCCATCGGAGCAAAGCGGGCTTTCTCGCGTCCGCTTTGGTCGTGAGTGTTTAGACCGGTTAGAACCGGCCGTACCACTCACGACCCCGGAACGCGGGCATGACCGAGCCCCCGCGCGAGGGGCGGCGCGCGGGGGCTCGGCGGTGACGCGGATCAGCCGCGCAGTGCGGCGACCGCCTTTTTCCAGTTGGCTTGGTCGCGGGCTTCGCGAGGGGAGACGACCTCGGCGAACCGCACGATTCCCTTGGTGTCGATGAGGAAAGTACCGCGGTTGGCCATGCCGCCGATGTCGTTGAAAACGCCATAGGTCTTCGCGACCTCGCCGTGCGGCCAGAAGTCCGACAGCAGCGGGAAGGTGAAGCCCTGCTGCTCCGCCCAGGCCTTGAGCGCGAACGGGGTGTCGACGGAAACGCCGACCACCTGGACGTTCTCGTCGTCGTACCCGGCGAGCTCGTCGCGGACCTGGCAGATCTCGCCTTGGCAGATCTGGCTGAACGCGAACGGGTAGAACACGAGCAGCACGTTCTTCTCACGCCACAACGAGCTCAGGGTGACCTGCTCCCGGTTGAGGTCGCCGAGGGTGAAGTCCGGGGCCGCCGAACCTGTTTCCACCGCCATGAGCCGATTCCCTTTCCGTCATCCCTTGATGGGGCTGGTCTGGTGGGACAGCAGCTTCAGCCCGCCGCCGTCCTTGACGATCACCCAGGTGACGCGGACCTGCCGCTCCGGCGCGGTCTCCGTCTCGCCGTCGAGCAGGATGCCACCCTGGCTGATCACCAACGCCGTGTCGTCGCTGAGGAACCGGACCGCCAGCGGATAGCCGCGCACGCGCGCGCCGCGGAAATAGCCCTCGAAGCCCGCCTTCATGTACTCGCGGATCTGCTCGCGGCTGGTGAGCTGGTCGTCTTTCATCAGGAGGCTGCCATTGTCGGCGAAGGTGTCGGCGAAGAAGTCGGCGTCGTTGCGCTCCCAGCCTTCCTGGATGCGCATCGCCACGGTGAGCACGGCCTTTTCGTCCTCGCCGGTGAACTCGCGGTAGTACGAAGTGTCCTCTTCGATGCCCGCTGCGGCGAGGATGGCCGACGCGTCACCCCACGGCGTGGTCGTTGCAGCCATGCTGTTTTCTCCCTGGTTATGGTCGCGCGCCGATCGGTCCCGACAACCATCTCGCACAGGGCCCGCCGAAAAGTCCTCTCCTTTGCGCAAAAAAGCGGAGCGCGGGATTTCCGCGCTCCGCTTGGGGGTCAGGCCGTGGGACCCGCGTAATGGACGATCTCCCGCACCTCGATGCCCAGTCCGCCGAATTCGACCTCGGGCATCATGGCGGCGATTTCTAACGCCCGATCCCGGCTGTCGGCCTCGATCACGTAGTAGCCCGCCAGGAATTCCTTGGCCTCCAGGTACGGGCCGTCGGTGACCGTCCGCTTGCCACCGTCGAGCCGGACGACCGAGCTCTTTTCGGTGTCGGCCAGTGCCCAGGTGCCGACCATCTCCCCGGTCGCCCTGATCTTCGTCTGGAAGGCGTCGTGGCCGTTCATGACCTTGTCCTGGGTCTCGGCGTCCAAACCGGCCCAGGTGTCCGGGTTCATGTGGATGATCAGCATGAACTTCACGGGTCCACACTCCTTTAGCTGGTCACGGCGCTCTTCTCGGCGCCTCTCGCTGGTTGGTCGGAGCGGAGGGGCCGTTCTCGACATCGGCTCGCACACTCTTTCCGGCACGGGGCACCATAGTGCCGTGGAGACTGTCGATGATGTGGTCAAGGAGCTCGTGCCGCGCGTCCTCGGCACGCTGGTGCGGCGATACGGGCAGTTCGACCTCTGCGAAGACGCCGTGCAGGACGCGCTGCTCGAAGCGACCGTGAGCTGGCGCGAAACGGGCCTTCCCGACAATCCGACCGGCTGGCTGGTTACGGCCGCGTCCCGGCGCCTCATCGACCGCGTGCGCAGCGAGTCGGCACGCCGTCGGCGCGAAGAGACGGTGTACGCGCTGGAGGAACCCGTCGCTCAGGACGGACCCCTGACGGACCGGGACGACTCGCTGATCCTGCTCTTCCTGTGCTGTCACCCGAGCCTGTCCGACGAATCCCAGCTCGCGCTGACGCTGCGCGCGGTCGGCGGCCTGACCACCGCGCAGATCGCCAAGGCGTTCCTGGTTCCCGAAGCCACCATGGGCCAGCGCATCAGCCGGGCCAAGCAACGGATCAAGACCTCGGGCGGGCGGTTCGAAATGCCGCCGGAAAGCGAGCGGGCCAAGCGCCTCGACGTCGTTCTCCACGTGCTGTACCTGATCTTCAACGAGGGCTACACCAGCACGTCGGGCCCCGAGCTGCACCAGGTCGAGCTGACCGGCGAGGCCATCAGGCTCACCAGGGCGCTGCGCCGGATGCTGCCCGGCGACACCGAGATCGCCGGGCTGCTCGCGCTCATGCTGCTCACCGACGCGCGCAGTGCCGTCCGCACCGGCCCCGACGGCAGCTTGACCCCGCTCGCCGAGCAGGACCGCGGCCGCTGGGACGCCGACGCGATCGCCGAAGGCGTCGCGCTCACCACGGAAGCGCTGGCCAGCGGCCCCGTCGGCCCGTACCAGCTGCAAGCCGCGATCGCGGCCGTCCACGCGGAGGCGCCGAGCACGGCCGGGACCGACTGGCCGCAGATCGTGCTCCTCTACGAACTGCTCGACCGGATCGCGCCCAATCCGATGGTCACCCTCAACCACGCCATCGCCGCGGCCATGGCCGACGGCCCGCAGACCGGCCTCGACCTGCTGAAACCCCTCGACGACGACCCCCGCGTCGCCAAAGGACACCGCTTACCCGCCGTCCGCGCCCACCTGTTCGAGATGACCGGTGACCTGCCCGCGGCCCGTGCGTCCTACGAACTCGCCGCCTCGCGGGCCGAAAGCATCCCCGAGCGGAACTACCTGCTGGCCAAAGCATCCGCTCTCACCAGCGGTGACCGTTAGTATTCCGACGTGCGCACACCGGTACCCGGAGTTCCCCTGCTCGAGCGGGAAGACGAGCGCGGGCGGATCGAGGCCGCACTCGACTCGGCCGCGCGCGGCGAAGGCCGCGTGGTGGTCATCGAAGGCCGCGCGGGCATCGGCAAGACCCGGCTCGTCCAGGACACCCGCGCGCTCGCGAAGGAGCGCGGCTTCGGACGCCTGCAGGCGGTGGGCGACGCGCTCGAAGGCGCGATGGCGTGGGGTGTCGTCCGGCAGATGGTCGAGCGGTCCGTTTCGCGGTACAGCGGCGAGATCCGCGACAAGATACTGGCCGGGCCGTCCGGTGCGGCGCTGACCGCGCTGGACACCGCGGCCGCCGACCCGTCCGAAGCCGAACTGGCCCGCACGCTGCACGCGCTGTGGTGGGTGGCCGTCGACCTCTCGTCGACGCGGCCGCTGCTGATCACGGTCGACGACGCGCACTGGGCCGACCTGTCCTCGCTGCAGTTCCTCGTCTACCTGTCACGCCGCATCGCCGACCTGCCGATCGCGCTGGTCGTGGCCACCCGCCCGCCGGCGGAGAGCACCGGCCCGCTGGCCCAGCTCAGCGTCTCCCGCCAAGCCGAGCGGATGCTGCCGCGGCCGCTGTCCGCGGAAGCGCTCGGCGAACTCATCGGGCCCGCCGACGAGACCGTGGTGACCGCCGTGCACGCGGCGAGTGGCGGAAACCCTTTCCTGGCAAGGGTTCTCGTCGACGAGCTCGCGGCGCTCGGGTTGCCGCTGGACGTCGCCTCGACGGCCGATCGCGTCGGCAAACTCGGGCCGAGCACCATCTTCCGCGCCTCGATGGGACGGCTACCCGGCGAGGCCATCCATCTGGCACGCGCGGCCGCCGTGCTCGGCACCGGCTGCGACCCGTGGCTCGCGGCCGCGATCGTCGGCCTGAACCCCGGCGGCCTGTCGGTCGCCGTCGAAGCGCTGGTGGCCGCGAACGTGCTCGCGAACGACGGCGACCACCTCGTCTTCATCCACCCCGTCGTGCGTGAGGCCGTACTCGCCGAACTCGGCCCCGTCGGCCGTTCCACGCTGCACGCCCGCGCCGCGACCAGGCTCTGGTCCGCGAAAGCCGCCGCGGACCGGGTCGCCGCGCACCTCGCGCAGGCGCCACGCGGCACCCTGCCGAACGCGGCCGACGTGCTGCGCAAGGCCGCCGCGTCACTGCTCGCCTCCGGCGACGCCCGCACCGCCGTCGCCCATCTGATCAGGGCGGTCGACGAGCGTCCCGACGACGCGGGCCTGCGCGCCGAGCTGGGCCGCGCGCTGCTGCGCGCCGGTGACGCCACCGAGGCCAGGCGCCATCTCCGGGTCGCCGCCGCCGGGTTGCCCAACGCGGAACTCGTCGCGGCCGCGGCTTCGGCGACCGCGGTCGTCGACGGCCCGGTCGCCGCGATCGCCGAACTCAACGCGGCCATCGGCGAGTGGACGATCGGCGTCCGCGACAACGGCAGGCTGCACCTGGAGGCCAGGCTCGCGGTGATCCGGTCGTTCCTGGCCGACCAGCGGCACGTCGCGTCCGAGCACCTCAACCTGTTCGCCGACCTGCGTGGCCGCACCCCCGACGAGCGCACGCTGCTCGGCCTGCTCGCCCAGATGGGCCGGTACGAGGTCCGTCCGTCGCGCGAGGTCGCGGCGACGGCGTTGCGCGCGCTGTCCGACGGCGCCTACTTCGACGACGCGACCGGCAGCACCGACGCGATGGTCGCCTGGGTGGTCGCGCTCCTGGCGTTGATCTCCGCGGACGGAGTCGACGACGCCAGGCGGGAGATCGACAGGGCCAGGTCGCGGGTGCGCGCGCACGGTTCGCCGGTCGAGTTCGCGATGGTGGCCAACGCGGCGCTGTTCCTCAACTGGCGGCTCGGGAACGTCCGGTTCATGGAGGCCGAGTCCGAGGGGACGCTGGCCGCGATCCAGCATGAGGACCCCGCGCCGCAGGTCATCGCGTTGCGGGCGACTTCGACGCATTTCATGGCCTACGCGGCCATGGAACGCGGTGATTTCGAGTGCATGGCCGCGGTACTGGCCAAGTTCGACGCCGAGCACGCCGACGCGCCCCGCATGATGCCGATGATGTGGCTGCACGAGCCGCGCGCGCTGCTGGCGCTCGCGACCGGTGACCCGATCCAGGCCAGGGCCGAGGCGTTCAAGCAGCGTGACGCGATGCTCGCGGTCGGCGTCGACCCGCCCTCGATCCCGTGGCGGCTGCCCGCCGTGCGCGCGTCGATGCTGCTCGGCGACGAGGCCGAGGCGCTCACGCTCGCGGAAGAACAGCTGGCCATCGCCCGGAAGTGGGGAGCCGCGACCGAGGTCGGCGCCGCGTTGCGCCTGCTCGCGCACGCCGACGCGTCGCGACGGCTGGACCTGCTCACCGAGTCCGTCGCCGTGCTGGAGAAGTCTCCCGCCCGCCTGCATCTGGCTCGTTCGCTGGTCGATCTCGGCGAGGCACTGCGCGTCGCCCGCCGCCGCACCGATGCCCGCACGCCGCTCCACCGCGGCATCGACCTGGCGACCGAATGCGGCTCGGACGTGCTGCGCACGCGCGGCGTCGAGGCACTCGAAGCGCTGGGCGACCGCCCGCGCAAGCTGATGTTCGCCGGTCGCGAGGCACTGACCGCGAGCGAACGCCGTGTCGCCGACCTCGCCGCGCTCGGGCGCGCGAACCGGGAGATCGCCCAGGAACTGTTCGTCACCCCCAAGACGGTGGAGAACCATCTGGGCCGGATCTACACCAAGCTCGGCATCAACGGCCGCCGTGAGCTGGCGAAAGTCCTCACCTAGGTACCCCCAGGAACGAGTTGAGGGATCGTCCCTCATGCGTTTGGGGGATCCCGGCGAACAAGCTTTACCTACCAACAGGCCACACACCGGAGGTAGGAAGCCATGATCCGCAAGACCGTTCTCGCCGCAGTCACCACCACCGCACTCGCCGGCGCCATCTACCCGGCGACCGCGTCGGCCGACCTCGGCACGCCGCCGCCTTGCGTGAAGGTCTCCGACCTGACCGGCCCCGCCTTCGAGGTCAAGCAGTGCGGCGTCAGCGACGTCGACCAGTTCCGCGCCGGGCTGGAGAACAACGGGAACGCCTACTGCGGCCCGACCTCGCTCTACAACGTCATGCACTACTGGTCACACGTGAAGAAGGCCCCGATCGGCTGGGTGACCACCCGCGTCGGCAACCTCGACCCCCAGGACCAGTCCGACTACAACGTCATCACCAACTCCATCGGCCGCATCGGCGTGGACGCGAAGTACGACGGCGGCACCAAGATGGGCAACCTCCGCACCGCGTGGAACATCGCCACCAAGCCCGCCCGCGACGCGGGCTGGTCGACCGGCGACGGCAACATCAGCTCGGCGACCAGCTCCGACTTCGCCGGTGACCTGGCCAAACGGCTCAACCAGGGCCCGGTCCAGCTGGTGTACGGCCGCTACAAGGCAGGCCCGCAGGCCGGTTCGTTGCAGCGCAACGGCGGCCACATCGTCACCGTGGTCTCGGCGAAGGGCACGTTCAACGGCAGCACCATGCAGCTCAAGCTGGCCGACCCCGGCCGCGCCGGCGACCACGGCCAGGACGGCTACCTGAGCACCCAGTCCGCCTACGAGTCACTCGACGTCACACTGGAGCGCAAGGTCATCCGGGAGTACATCCCGGTCGCCGACGACGAGAACACCCCCGAGGACGAGAGCGTGCAGCCCGGCACCTACCGCTACGTCGAACGCTGGGAGCTGACCGGCCCGCGGTACGTCGGCACCACGCGGCAGATGGTCGAGACCTTCAACTGGTTCCAGATGGCACCTCCTGTCGGCTGACGTTGTCCGAAGGCCCCGCCCCCTCTGGTGGCGGGGCCTTCAAGTTTTTCCGAGAATGATGTCCGGTGTGGTCCGGCGGCTCCGACGTCCCTGACGAAAGACCACCGAGAGCAGGGAGAAGACCATGAAATACATCATCATGATGTTCGGCTCGCAGCAGGACTACGACATGCTCGCCGGCGGCCCGGCCAAGGGGCCGACCTGGACCCCCGAGGACTTCACCAGGCTCGGCGAGTTCATGGAAAAGTGGAACGGCGCCCTCATCGAGTCCGGCGAATTCGTCGACGCCCAGGGCATGACGGCCCCCGTCCACGCCCGCCGCATCTCCCTGCGCGACGGCGTCCCGGTCGTCACGGACGGCCCGTACGCCGAAACCCAGGAAGTGCTCGCGGGCTACACCCTCGTCGACTGCGCGAGCTTCGACCGCGCGACGGAAATAGCCGCCCAGCTCGCCCACACCCCGCACCCGGCAGGTTCCGACCTCGGCCGCGACTGGTACGTCGACGTCCGCCCGATCGCGGATTCCAGGGACCATCTGGATGGCTGAGGGCCTGGAGGACCTGCGCGTGCTCGCACCGCAGGTCCTCGGCGCCCTCGTCCGCCGCTTCGGCCACTTCGATCTCGCGGAAGACGCGGTCCAAGAAGCCCTGCTGGCGGCCGCCACCCAATGGCCTGCCCAAGGTCACCCCGACAACCCGCGCGCCTGGCTCATCACGGTGGCCTCGCGCCGCCTGACCGACCTCTTGCGCAGCGAACAATCCCGCCACCGCCGTGAAGCCGACGCTCGCCCGTTGACGTCAGGCCCGATTCCTGATTCCGACGACACATTGATCCTCCTCTTGATGTGCTGTCATCCCTCACTCTCGACAGCATCTCAGATAGCACTGACACTTCGGGCCGTCGGCGGCCTCAGCACAGCCGAGATCGCCCACGCTTTCCTTGTGCCAGAAGGAACAATGACCCGCCGGATCACCCGATCGAAGGAAAGAATCAAAGCCAGCGGGATCCCCTTCGCCCTCCCGCCGGACCACGCCGACCGGGTCGCGGCGGTCCTCCACGTGCTCTACCTGATCTTCACCGAGGGCTACGCGTCCTTGCACCGCAACGACTTGTCCCAGGAAGCGATCCGCCTGACCCGTATGGTGGTCCGTCTGCTCCCGAACGACAGCGAAGCAGCGGGCCTGCTCGCCCTCGAGTTGCTGACCGACGCACGCCGCCCGGCCCGCCTGTCCCCCGACGGTTCCCTCGTCCCCATGGAATCCCAAGACCGCACGCTGTGGAACGCCTCGCTCATCGCCGAGGGCACGGCGATTCTCACCAAAGTCCTTCCCAGGCAGAAACCCGGCCCCTATCAAATACAGGCCGCCATCGCCGCACTCCACGACGAAGCGCCGTCCGCCTCCGAAACGGACTGGCCCCAAATCCTTGCCCTGTACGAGATCCTGCTTCGCCTCTCGGACAATCCCGTGGTCGCGCTGAACCATGCGGTCGCCGTGACCATGGTCCGTGGCCCCGCCGATGGTCTAACCCTGTTGCGGGCCTTGGAAGCCGACCGACGCCTCACCTCAGACCACCGTCTGCACGCCACCCGAGCCCACCTTCTCGAGATGTCCGGCGACACCGCCTCCGCCCGCGCCGCCTACGAAACGGCAGCCACGCTATCCCCCAGCCTCGCCCAGCAACGCTACCTACGCACCCGAGCTGCCCACCTACCTTCGAGCGAACGCCCCCTTCCCTAGCTTGAGCAAGTGAGGGCCTCCCTGGCCACGTTCGATGTGATTTCCGCCTTGGGCGCGCAATGAAGTGAGGGTGCCCTCGAGTGCGCAGTAAGCACTCGAGGGCACCCTCACTTCGCGATCAGGCCCCGCCACCGTAGACCGGTGCAGGGGTCGTGAGTGTTTTCACCGGTTAGGAGCGATGGAAGTCAACGGACTACACTCCGATAAGGCTCCTACCAGCGAGGATACTCACGATGAGCGCAACGGCACCTCGGAAGCGGCGGAAGTTCAAGAAGCAGGTCAGCGAGCGGCCTGAGGTCGTGCCGTTCACTCCGGAGGATGACGCGGCGTTGTGCTACACCCGTCAGTCGCATTTCACGGATGAGAGCACGTCCAATGTGACCCAGACGCGGGACACGAACCGCTGGTGCAACGCCTGGGAACTTCCGATCGTCGAGACCGTGCAGGATCTGCACGTCTCCGGCGACTTGGAGCCGCACAAGCGGGCGGGCCTCGCGGAGTGGCTGACCGACGCGCCGCCCAAGCCGTGGAAGACGCTCGTGGTCCCGAAGCTTGACCGGCTGGTGCGGAACGTGATGGACGCGTTGACCTTGCTGGAGTGGCTCAGGGCGCGCGGTAAGCGGCTGATCTCCATCGCGGAGGGCATCGATTCCAGTAACTCGATGTCCGAGTTCATGATCACGCTCATGACCGCGTTCGCTCGCATGGAACGCGAACGGATGAAGGAGCGCTTCCGCTCCGCGCGGGCGACGCTGAAAGATGAAGGGCGGTGGGCGGGGGAAGGTCACCCCTACGGCACCATGCCGGTTGAGCTGCCTGCCCGTGGTGGCTTCATTCTCGGGCTTGACCCGTACGCGGTGAAGATCCTGCATACGTTGTCCAAGAAGGCGCGGGAAGGTGCCGGGTTGTCGGTGCTGGGCGAGTGGCTCAAGAGCAACAAGGTCGTCACTCCGCGCAACCGGCAGGCACAGCTTGCGGCGGAACGGCGCGGAGAGGACGTCTCCACGGTCGAACTCACCGACGCCGAGTGGTCGCCGGGTTCGATTCGCCGAGTGCTGGAGAACCCTGACCTTGTGGACCTCGGCATCTTCGAGCCCGCCGAGCAAGCGGAGATCTCCGCGCGACTGGAGGAGAGGGCGAGCCGGAAGACACGCGGCAGCAACCAGCCTTACGGGCTGTCCGGTGTTCTGGTCTGCCCGGACTGCCTTGACCCGCTCTGGCACCGGATCGGCTCCCAGACACGCACACGCAAAGACGGCTCGACCAAGGAGTACGAATACCGCTACTGGCGTTGCCCGACCCGCAAGCACGGCCCCTCGTTGCGGGCGGATGAGATCGAGCCGTTGGCCGAAGAGGTGTTCTTGAAGGCGTTCGCGAACGTCCCTGTGCGGGAACGGATTGTGCTGCCGCCGACCAGCCACGCGAACGAGATAGCCAAGCTGGAGCGCGACCACGCGCGGCAGATGAGCAAGGTAGCGCGCGAAAAGGACGTAGACGAGCGGCGCAAGATCACGGCCGCCGGGGACAAGATCCTGGCCGATATCGACCTGCTCAGGTCGCTTCCGGCCGATCCGGGCGGCGTGCAGTGGGTTCCGACTGATCGGACCTGGAAGGAAGAACTGGCGGGCATGTCGACCGAAGACCGTCGTTTGCGGTGGCTCGAACTCGGGTTCAGCTTCGCGGCGAAGAGGCGGTCGGACGGTTCGTTGTCGGCGGGCTGGCGTTTGCCGGACGGCTGGCGGGAAGCGATGCCGGAGGTAGCGGGGTGGCAAGAGCGGGCAGGCGAGACCGGTGACGTGATCGATATGGCGAGCGTGCTCGACAGGCCCACGGCCGCACCCACCGAACCGGGAGGCGAGAAACCCTGAGCCCGTGGCGGGGCAGGCCCTGGCATGACAGGTCGCCTGCCACCGCACGACAGAGGCCACCGTAGCGTCCAGGAGGCTCCTGGCGTGCGGTGGCTTTTGTTAATGCTCCAGCGAATTCTAGTCGCGCGCGTTCTCGTCGTGCTGCGTGACTACGCGACTGTGCATACCGAGCATGCGCAGGCCATCGGTTTCGATGATCAACTCTGGCGGATTTCCATCCGCGCCAGTTCCGGAATACCAGACCGACTGGCCGTCATTGAATGCAAAGGTGGCCGTCTCGTCCCCCTTATCAACACGCAGAACGGTGGATTCAGATCGCGTGTCGGCAAGGAATAGGCCAACGGCGAGACCTTCCTCGTGGACGAGTGAACCATGAGGCCATCCAGGAAGCCTGAGCTCTGGATTATTGTTGCGCACCGCCGCAGGCAATGGTTGAACTTCGAAGTTGAATGAAACCTCAGTCCTCCCCGATTCCCATTCATGTATCCACAGCGTCGGGCGCTCCAGGCTGTCCAGTGAAATTTCCAAGTATCCCCGAAGTGGTACCTCTTCTCGGATATCGAAAACGTCATCAGGTGACAAAGTGAATTTTCGCGCAGGTGCCAGGTTGAAGACGATGGAGATTGGAACGGTTAATGCGCTGCGAACTCGCAGCGCATTAACGCGTTCTAAAGCCTCTTCTTTCATGGGTTCATAGTACCGCCATCCGCAGGCTCTTGCCAGGCGGGGGCGGCCCCTGTCCGGGGCCTATACGCCCAAAGTCCGCGTGCACTTGGTGTTGCCTTCATCGTCGTTCAGCATTACATACAGGCTGATATTTGAACGACTGGTTGTCACCGTGATGTTTCCCGACCTGGCACCACTTTGCCCGGAGGCGCTGTGAGAAAAATGCTTCTGATCCATACCTGGAGCATTTACATACGTGTGGACGACCCCATATCCAGTTTGCCCCAGCCACCTCCACAGGTTGGTCCCCACGATCTTGAACGTGGTAGACCTGCTGGAACCGCTAATGTAGACCGACTCAATGTCGCCACCACAATTCGGCTTAGTGGGTGGGTCTGGCAGCGGACTAGCCGTTGCCGCAGATGTAAAAACGATGAAAAAAGCCATGACGGCTGAAATGAACGATGCACACGACCTACCGAGTCGCATTTGCTTCCCTCCCCGGAATCGCAAATAGCAAACTAACCAACGTGTACCCGACGCTCCCCGAAGCGCCTTTAGGGGTGAAGAGATTTTCTAGCGAGAACATCATTCCTACCGATGGTTGATCTTCACTGTCAAGCGCATACGCCCGTTTCGCCTGATTGGCCTACCCCGCAACACTCGGCTACGACCGGTGACGGGAAGCTACGAACGAGAGGAGCCTCCCCGCGTAGACGGGGAGGCTCCCTGTCATTGCCACCAGCCGAGAGGCCGTGACGGGTTGTTACCGGGTACGCCACGTGGCGTTCAGCGCGTCGGCCGCCGCGCTCATCCTGGCTAGCACCTGTTCGACGTCAGCACCGTCCACCATCACCCAGACTGAGCCGTCCAGGGCCGCTGTGAGCGTCGCTGAGACCCGTTCCGGCGGAGCGGGGGCGCTCTGCCGGGCGTGCCCTGGTTGGTCGCTCTCAGGCCGCTCAGGATTCTCCGGGCTGCCGTGGTGAGCGTCGTCGCTCGTGTCGCCGTCCTGGGAGCCGGTGCCGGGGTCTGCATCGTGGTCTGCCCTGTCGTGCTGGTTGCTGTCATGGCCGCTGCTGCCTTTGCGTGATTGTCGCGGGATGCTCGGTTGTGGATCACTGGTGTACTGGTCGGTCAAGGGGCACTCACCTCCCCTCGGCCTGTCGGCGGGGAGTCAGGGAGGGACCCCGGACCATCCCCCGAAACACCCCGTTTTCGGCCTGTTTTGGAGTTGCCCGGCTGGTGGGTCCCTGGAGTCCCTGAGCCGTGTTTCCCCTGGTCAAGGCAGGGACTTTGATCCAGGGACCCGACAGGGATAAGTCCCTGAGTCCCTGCCGGGTCCCTGACTGCATCCCTGTCCTTGTCGGCACGGCGGGCAAGCGCGTCGGCGACGTCTTCGGCGCGGATCACCTTGTTCCCGTCCGACTTGACGGGCCCGATCCCATAGGGCGCGAGCGCCGCCGCGAGATCCCGGAAAACCCACCCGTCGTACTCGCCGGGGTTGAGCCGCCGCAGCCGGTTGAGAACAGCTTGTGTCCGAACGCGACGTTCCCCGTCCATCACCGCGTCGACGTCCGCGAGATGATCGGCAACCGGTGCCGCTTCGATCTCCGGCACCGCACTCGCCTCGACCGCACGGCCCGCCTCCTCGATCAACGCCATGGCGCGGGCGATGACCGGGGACACGTCGTCGGCACCGTCCTCGAACGGCACGTAGAACCCGCGCACCAACTCGAACGTCTCATCGGTGATGCCGACCGCCACGCAGGTTCCCCGATCGGTGTTGATACGTAGTTCGGTCGCCCGGATACCCGCCGCGTACTTGCCCGATCCCAGCAGCCCGTCGTTGGCGACCTGATCGGCCACGGAGAACGCGACACCACACGAGACGTTGCGGGTGATCTCACGCGGGATGCTGTCCTTGGTCGGTGACTGGGTCGCCAGCAACAGAACGATCCCGTACTTGCGGCCACGCTTGATCAGCCGCACCGCCAGCTCTGCCGCTTTCTTGCCGTACTTGGGGTGCTGGAACAGTTCGTGACACTCGTCGATCCCGCACACCAGCGGGTGCAACCCGAGTGCGCGCTTGTCGGCGAGCTTGCGTGACACCTTCGGCGGGCTGCCCGGCTGCTCACCCAGAACCTTGCCGCGTCGCTCCATGTCGGACAGCAGATCCGCGAGTGCTTGCGTGGCCGCTTCGGCCACGCTGTCGTCCATTCCCATCCGGTAGCGGGACAGACGTGGCGCGAACGGGCCGAAGTCGGGTGACTCGCCCATCACGAACACCCACAACTCCGCCGTCGGGTCGAGTGCCGCGCCGAGCAGCAGCGTCCGCAACGCGGCCGACTTGCCCTGTCCCGGCCGCCCGCCGATCAGCCAGTTCACGCCGATCAACGGGGCGTTGATGACCAGACCTCGTTGCGACAGACCAAACGGCACACCGTCGAACAGATCAACCTGTCCCTCGTGGACCAGAGGCCAACTGCCGGCACCGGCCCTCAGGACGCCCTTGTCCGCGACCCACAGATCCAGGATTCCATCCTCATCTCCCTTGGTAGGCCACGTTTCCAGCGACGCCCGGCCCAGGTTCGCGGCCAGTTTGGACCGACGTGCCGCGACCATGTCCGCGGTGACTCCCATCGGCAATCTGATCTGCGCGAACGTGCCATCCCCGTCCGTGCGCGCGCCGACGGGGTAGTCCAGAACACCGCCGTTCTTGAAAAACCGATCCAACGGCCCGATACCCAGATGCGCCAACGCTGTCGAGATCATCCGCTCATCGATCCACGAATCAGCGTCCTCACGGTCCGGCCGGACGAGCCACCCGGCACCAGGCGTCTTGTCCCTGCCCTCGAACGCCGCCGCGACCAGCAACACCACCGGCAGCGTGTAGAGCAGGATCGGCACGGCCACCGTGAGCACCGACCACGTCGCCTCTATTCCTGTGTAGACGTTCGCCAGCCAGACCCACATGTCCTCTCGGGCCATCACCGAGTCGACCAGCCACAGAACGGCCGCGACCGGTGCCGTGAACCGGGCCGTGATCACCAGCCGCCGCAAGACGATCCCAACCTTGGCCCACCTCGCGGTGGCATCCGACCGGATCAACTCCTGAGCGGCCCGCCGCGCTTCGGAATCCCCGGCCATTCGGGCGCGGCGGGCATCGGAGCGCAGATCGGCGTAGGTGGCCCAACTCCAGAACTTCACCAGCCACCGCCAGTTACCCCGCACCAGAAACCACACCAGCCGCGCCACATCCTGCGGCACCTTCCGCGCTCGATACGCGGCCACCGACCGCGCCCGCACCACGGGCCCGGACCGCCAGACCCGCCCCGCCACACGCCGCGCGCGCTTGCACCAGCGTGCGGCCCGTCGCCGGACCGTCCGGCGACGCGGTTGCGGCAACGTGTCATCCACTAGCTCGCCATCCACGAGCGGCCCGACGTGTTCGACGCCGGACGCGCCCGCCCGCGCCAGCTCGTTCATCTCCCTACTCATGCGCGGCCCCCTCCGTGGTCTTGGAGGCAAGAGCAGCGGCCAGCCGCGACGACAGACCACGCGAACACCCCGTGACCTCCTGCACCCACGCCGGAGTCACGACCACATCAGGCGTCCACGCGCGCCGGGCGTCGGCGAGGTAGTCGGCGAACAGCCTCCGCCGCTTCGGCGGTTCATGAACCGGCGCCGCCGGTTCATGAACTTCCATGACTTTCGTGGCAGTCACGAACGCCGCTTGCACGGCGTCGGTGAGCTTGTCGCGAAGGTCGGTGACCGCCTCGGCCGCGACGAACACGACCAGCGGAGGCACCGAGTGCAGCACCACCCCGGCCGGTGAACCGGCCGCCCACGACGACCACGTGTTCATCACGTACGTGGCTGCCAGCGTCAGCCACTTCGCCGCACGCACCCACCGGCCCGTGGGGACCTGATACCGCGCGGTCACCTGCTCCGCCCGCAGAATCGCCAGCAGCACCAGGCACACCGTGGGATCGAGCAGCCACGCCGTCAGCCACGGCAGCGAACCGACCTCGGCCCCGGCAGCGGCGAACCACTGCACGTTCGCGGCGGTGAACGCCAGACCAAGGATGATCCCGGACCAGCACAGCCGGTCCACTTGCGCCCGGACCCGTTCCACCCGCAGCGCGATGACGTCCGGGTGCGTCTGGAACCGGCGAACCTCGGCCGCCTCGGCGGCGTCCTGTGCAAGCAGTTGCGCCCGCGTCAGCGGCACGTGCCGCACATCCTGATTCGTCATCGCCGACCACCACCCCGGCGGCGCGTGGTCGTGTCCATGGACGTGACCGTCAGCGCCCGAGTCAGGATGTGCGCCGCGATCAGATCCGGCACAGCCAGAACCACCACGAGCAACGTCGGGTTGCCCGGATGCGTGATCACCAGCCATTGCACGCCGACCATTGCGGTCCCCGTGAACAGCACCCGCCCGGCCAGCGACACCACGCGGGCGGATGCCCGTGCCGCGTCGGCGGCCTGCTTGGCCTTGCGGGCGCTGAACCGCCAGAACATCAGCAGCACCAGGAGCACGCCGACCCCGGCAAGAATCTGCATTGGCGTCAGGTGAACAGTCATCGCGCCTCACCCCCCGCCGAATCGGCGCGACGTCGCAGCCAGACGCTGTGAAGGGCGCGCCGATCACTCTCGGGAAGCGCACCCCAAACACCGATGGTCTCGCTACCAGCCGACCTAAGGTCGAGCTCCAAACACTCGTTGATCACCGGGCAACCTGCACACAGTCCGGCGGCAAGTTCCCTGTCGGGCGTGTCCTCTCCTGACGGTTCCGGGATGTCAGCCCGGTCGAAGGCCCAGAAGCACAGGCCGTCGCGGGCGACCAGGTAGGCCAGCAGGCCGTCCGGCGCGGCGGCGTACCGGTCCAACCCGGTCGCTATCTCTTCGTAGTCGTAGGTGCCAGTCATCGGGCACCCCCGCTGAGCAGCCGCCGGAGAGCGGCAGCAGGCACCACGAGGCGAGATCGACGTCGAACGGTCGGCAGTACGCCGATCCTGATCAGCTGGCAGACCTTGTCGGAATCGACGCCAAGAATCCACGCCGCGTGGCGAATGGAGTAGTTCGCCGGAGAACCGGCGTTGGGCATGTTCGTGTTCATTATGGAAGTCCTTAGAACGGTAAAGAAAGGATTTAGGCTGTAATTCACGCTGATATCAGCGCACCTGGAGATAGATGTGCCCCCGAATGCGCGACGCTGGCAGGGAACTGCCCGCGGACCGATGACCGCGCGCTAATCTCGGCTCTAAGGCGGAGCGCGGAGGAATACGTGTCGGAGAATTGGTCGGCGGTCGCGAAGGCGATCGACGAGCGCGTGAACGAGCTTGGCTTGCGGCAGCGTGAGCTTGCCGAGCGCTCGCACGTGTCGCAGGCGATCGTGCGCGAGTTGCAGCATCACACCGTTGAGCGCAAGCGAAGCGGCCGGACTCTTGAAGCGCTGTCGCTCGCCTTGGAGTGGCATCCCGGCCATCTCTCCGCGATCCTCAATGGACAGGTCCCGCTCAAACCCGGCGAGACTGGGGACCCGGTATTGGATGAGATCGCGACGCGTTTGGGAGCCATTGAGGACAGATTGCGAGATATCACCGACCGCCTTGACGCAATGGGTGCTCACCGCGTATCGGACGCCGCTCCAGCCGGCCGGGAAGACCGGCGGTAGAGCTGACATGGATGGCGACGGCCGACGCTCCAGCGTTGCTGTCGCCATGTGCTTTCCGTTTTCGTTCATGACTCAAGAAAACGGCATCGAGGCACGCTTTCGCAGGTGGCGGAGGTTAACCGCAGGACCATTAACCTCAATTAACCTTGCAGGTCAGAGCGGTTATCTGAGCAGGGACCCCTGATGGCTCCCGCCAAGATTCAGGTGGTCCGCAAGCAGCTTGGCTACAAGGCCGAAGCGGTCATCGACATGCTTTTGGCTCGCGCCGCACAACTCGGCGCACCTGTGATGAGCAAGGGCAGTCTCAAGACGAGACTGTCAGTGTGGGAGAACGGCCACGAGCAGGTCAGCGCACCGTATCAGCGCCTGTTTCGTGACATCTACGGCCGCACGAACGAAGAGCTTGGGTTTCCGCCGGAACAGATCGACGACGAAGCGGCAGAACTGCGGTCCCGCCTTGCGATCGCTCGGAATGTCGACCCGCAGACGGTTGACCTGTTCCGGGCGCAAGTCGACCTTGCGCGGCACGGAGACCGCCGGTTCGGCGGCGTCTCGCTGCTCGACCAACTCAGAAGCCAGATCGCGCAAGTTGAGGGCCTGCTTGAGTACAGCACCGTTCGCGGTCACCGCGAATCGCTCGCCGGAGTACTCACGGAAGCGTCCACATTGGCCGGTTGGGAGGCGCTCGACCGCAACGCGATTGCGCAATCCTGGAGCCACTATGAGCGGGCGAAAGCTGCCGCGCGTGAAGCCGGTTCGGCCGAGCTGCTAGCCCACGCAACCGCAGAACAGGCCTTTGTCCTCATCGACCTGGGTGAGACCGCTCAGGCGGTCGCGCAGCTGACACAGGCGCGGGCGCTTGCCGAGAACAAGGCGTCCCCGCTATTGCGAGCTTGGCTCGCAGCGGCACATGGTGAAGGCCTAGCGGTCGCTGGTCGCGGCGCTGACGCGCTGAAGGCTTTCGACGCTGCCGACGCGCTCTTGCCGCAAGATCCGGCCGACCCCGCGTTGCCGTTCTTGTTCCTCGGTGATTCGCACTTGGACCGCTGGCGCGGCAACGCCTTGGTGCGGCTTGGCGAACAGGACGCAATCGACAGGCTCACCGATGCGCTTGACCGTCTGCCCGCAGAGTTCATCCGGGCCAAGGTCGGGATGATGGTCGACCTTGCGTTCGCCTACACCACCGCAGGAGACCGCCGAGCCGCCCAGTACTACGCGCGACAGAGGCGTCAGCTTGGCTTACAGATCAAGTCTGATCGGCAGCTACGGCGGCTACGCGGGCTGACCTTGCCCGACTAGGTCTGATTTCAATCAGACCGCACTAGTACGACGGCGGGCCGTCAGGTGACTTGCCGAAATACGTCGAGCAAAAAGAGCCCTTATCACCGATTCGACGGTCGGCGCAATACTGGCAAACAAAGTTGCCTTACCTTGGAGGTACAGGCGAAGCCTGAAGTCTGTCAACGTGGAGAATTTCCGCACCTTGCAGTACTAAAGAAGCCATCTTGCAAGATCACCCGATTAGCCGATGTGCACGTTTCAGGGAGGCGGATACGTTCACTAGCGAACCTCGGGGAGGGGGTGACTTATTTAGTCATGCAGCGGCAGTGTATCCGCTAGTTATCATGCTCGTCACATCCTTGAGCAGCTAATTCTAAGGATAATACGATGCGAAAATCTTCTTTCTTTGTTGCACTAATTTCCACCTTCATGCTGGTAATTACAGGGGTTTCTTTCGCAAGTGACACGCCCCAGTCGTCAAACAGTCCCGCGCGAGTTCTGAAAAAGACGGAACAGGTAAAATGGCTGACAGGACTCGTGTTTCGTTCAACAAATAAGATCGCCAGCGAGTCTGACGCTCCGCCGAGCGGCGGATGTCCGGGTCGAGTTCAATTCAATACTATCGCAACCTATGTGAATCATATTTTGGAAGACACTGAGACATCGTATTCATCAGACATAATTTGCACGATCGGCGCTCCCGGCGAAACCATGCGTTACCTGAGAACCGAAGCATCGATGTACCTCAACGGAAACAAGCGAGAGCCAGACGCAAACCCTGGCGAGTGTTCTCATGAACTAGATGAACACCCTCCGTGTTTAGGCGTAGACTCAGCGCAGGCCGCATTTTGCCTTTCCTTTAGCGAACAGTGTGACGGTTACTATGGAGCGGCAGCCAACTACGAACTACTGCTTCCCGATGGTTGGGTGTGGACCAGTTGGCCACCAGATTGCCGCCTGCTCTTCGAGAGCGAGATCAGCTGCCTAATCGGAACTGAAACAAGGTTTGTTAGTCCAACACTCTAAGCAAGAGTAGACTATCGTAGGTTCCCGTCTACGATGAGAGGTGTGGCCATGGGGTTCTTTGACGACGCCGAAATGATAGCTGCTCATGAAAACAGCGAACCTCAGTCATTGGTAAAACACCTAGTACCCAGAACATCCTCCCTGCCGGTGAGTCTCGCTTGGGAGCGAGTCCTAGCTCGAAACGATTCTATCGTAATCGCACTCTCGACTGCTCGATGTTGGCCGGAGAACTTTAGTCTAGAACTGAGCGTATTCTCCAGGGAGCAACCGCAAGTTCGTGACAAGTTTATGATTTTTCCAAATTCTGCAAACAGGTACACCTTTGAGCCTGACTTGCAGGGCTTAAGGTTTGCATTACTGTTCTCGGACGGCCGCTACGTCACCAATCTTATTCCTCCTGGTGCACGTCAAGAGGAACAAGATAACGCTCCGATCCTTACCCCCTGGGGTGGAGGAGGGAGTGGCGGTGGCGCACAGAACGCTGGGTACTGGCGATGTGCACAACAAGTCGACGTGTGGCCACTCCCCCCGACCGGGGCACTATCCTTAATTATAGATTGGCCAAATGAGCAAATCGCCGAAGTTCGTCACGAGTTCAACGGCGAAGAGATCCTAGAGGCCGCAAAGCGGGTAGTATCCATATGGGATTAGCTGAGATTGCAAGGTCGGAACTCTGAGATATTGCCCAGGGTGTTGCACCTTGTCTTCTGATAGGTAGGTTCAGGAATTGCGTGAGGTCATGTAGTACAGCAACGACACCAGCGTTCCCGCACCGAGCAACTCTTGTCGTTGGGCAAGCTCGGTGACACGGGACAGCGGAACCCATTCGACGCGCCCGACCTCTTCGGTGTCGGTCGGCTCACCGATGTGTTCGGCCGCGCGCCAGAGATAGACGTCGACCGGGGCGGTCACCTGCCCAGGCAACGGCTCGAAGCTCACGAGGTGCTCAGGCTTGCCGATCGGCTGCCATCCGCTCTCCTCGGCCGCTTCGCGGGCGGCGGTCACGGCCGCGTCTTCCCCGTCGTCGACCATGCCGCCGAGCAGCTCGTAACCCCATTGCTCGGTGGCGAACCGGTAGCGCCACAGCATGAGCGCCTCATCCTGGTCATTCACGATCAGCGCGATAGCGATCCGTGCCAGATGAACGACGTGGTAATCCCACCGTTCACCGTTCGGCGCCTGCACGTCGGTCAGTCCGACCTTGACCCATTTGTTGTCGTAGACCAGACGCTCGCCGAACGTCTGCCACGACCCATGCTCGTCAGCCACAGCGGCAGCCTACGGGTTGCGCGCGGGTGGTTGGGCGGATTCGCTACGAACGGACCAGGGCCTTGAGTCGCCCGATCCGGCGCTGCTGTCGGGCTGAGCCGATGTCAGCGGCGAGCGTCGCTGCGCGGGTGGCGTGAACGCGTGCTTGCTCCCGCTCGCCGACCGTCGCGAACGCCATCCCAAGGTAACTAGTCAGGTCTCTGTCACGTGGTGATCGTGGTGCTGCGATGATCACCACGTGACCGGGGATGTGCGTCCGTCGTATGACGAGCTTGCTG
>NZ_JBHWEB010000102.1:0-33815 GCF_042734395.1 Amycolatopsis sp. NPDC059657
GGCGGGGCTTGACCAACCTGCCCGCCCCTTAACTACCCGGCATTGGGTTCTAACCCCAATGCCGGGTAGTTAGGGGTCGGGGAGTTCGGTCAAGCCGCTTGTTCGGTGGGTGCCGTGAAGGTCGGTTGAACGTTGTGAACGGGGCGTTCGCAACGCTGAGCGACGCATAAGCGCCGTTCGTTCCGTCCGCACCCACT
Organism: Amycolatopsis sp. NPDC059657; assembly: GCF_042734395.1. Lineage (NCBI taxonomy): Bacteria > Bacillati > Actinomycetota > Actinomycetes > Pseudonocardiales > Pseudonocardiaceae > Amycolatopsis > Amycolatopsis sp. NPDC059657. The sequence continues at coordinate 198 of NZ_JBHWEB010000102.1, forward strand.
CGAGAAGGCGGGCAAATGCGACTTTTCGTGACAAAAGTCCGTGATTTGGGTCCTGTGTGGACGATGGCTGGCTTGTGATCGGGCCGTCTGGCGGTGGTCGACCTTCGTGAACCCGAGTTTGAGCCATCCAGCGGCCGAAACCCGGGTTTCACGTGTTGCTTGACAGCTCACGCCAAACGTTAACTACCCGGCATTGGGTTCTAACCGGCGTTACCACTCACGACTCTTTTTCGCGCAGCCGCTTCGTGAGCCGCTCGAACACGACCGGGGGCACCAGGTGCTCGATGTCGCCGCCATAGGTCGCGACCTCTTTGACGAGCGAACTGGAGACGAAGCCGTACGCGGGGTTGTTCGGCATCAGCAGGGTCTCGACCTTGGACAGCTCGTGGTTCATCTGGGCCATCTGGAGCTCGTAGTCGAAGTCGCTGACCGAGCGCAGGCCCTTGGTGATGGCCACGATGTCGTTGTCGCGGCAGTAGTCGACGGTCAGGCCCTGCCACGAGTCGACGCGCACGTTGGGCAGGCCTGCCGTGGTCTCGCGGAGCATGTCCAGCCGTTCCTCGACGGTGAACAGGCCCTTCTTGTTCTTGTTGATCCCGACCAGTACGACGACCTCGTCGAAGAGCTTGGCGGACCGCTCGATGATGTCGAGGTGCCCGTTCGTTGCCGGGTCGTAGCTGCCCGGGCAGACTGCGCGACGCATGGCGCGACGCTACCGTGAAGCTGTGCCCGTCGCCCGATCGTGACTAGAGCGTCACACAGCTTTCGTCACATATTCGGCCCAGTGCAACGCGGTGTCGCCGTAGCGCTTGACCCGCATGGGCTCGAACGACAGTGGCCAGTCGGGTTCGCCGTCGCGGGTGGCACGTTCGATGATCACCAGCGCGCCGTCGGTCACCCAGGCGCCAGCGGCGAGCGCGGACAGCACCGAGCCGAGCTGGGCCGCGTCGACGGCGTACGGCGGGTCGGCGATGACGACGTCGAAGTGCATCGGGGCCGGCCCGGCGACCACGGCCTCGACCTGTCCAATGCGGACCGTTCCACCGAGATTTAGCTCACCGACATTCGCGCGAAGAACTTCGCCCGCCTTGCGGTCCGCTTCGACGAACCAGGCGTCGGCGGCACCGCGCGAGAGTGCCTCAAGACCGAGCGCGCCCGAGCCCGCGTAGAGGTCCAGCACGCGGGATCCGTCCAGCTCACCTGCGACTTCGAGTGCGTTGAACAGCGCCTCACGCACGCGCTCGGAGGTCGGCCTGGTGCCCTTCGGAGGCACCTTGAGCCGTCTGCCGCCCGCCTTCCCTGCCACGATCCTGGTCACCCCGTCATACTCGCAAACCGCGTCCGCCATGTGGTGTTCGACAGGACTTGCTGAACCTCCGGCGCGCAACGCGTAGTGTTGTTCTTCGCCCTCGAAGGCGATAGCAGCGGTATTAGGAGCAATGCGTGTCCGAACCTCGGGTCAGACGGGCCGAGATCGCCATCGAGCAATCCCACGTGGACCGGGTCTACACCCGGCTCGCCGAGCTGCGCGAGCAGGCGGAAGCCATGCGCAACAAGGGATACGAGATAGGCCATGGCGCTCAGCGCGAGGCCGTGTTCGAGCAGGCGTCGATGCTCTTCGAGCGCGACATGATGGTCTTCCACGCCAACCAGACCCTGCAGACGCTCGACGCCGAGTACGAGGGCCTCGTCTTCGGCAGGCTCGACCACCTGGCGACCGAGACGATCTACGTGGGCCGTCTCGGCATCCGTGACGCCGAGTTCGACAACCTCGTCACCGACTGGCGCGCGCCCGCCGCCGCGGCGTTCTACCAGGCGACCGCCGAGGAGCCGATGGACGTCGTGCGGCGCCGGGTGATCCGGTGCTCCGGGCAGAACGTGCTCGACGTGGACGACGACGTGCTGATCGCCGACGCGGTCCCCGACGGCATGCAGATCGTCGGCGAGGGCGCGCTGATGGCCGCGCTCGGCCGCTCGCGCGGCGAGAAGATGCGCGACATCGTCGCCACCATCCAGCGTGAGCAGGACGAGGTCATCAGGGCGCCGTGGCGCGGGGTCACCGAGATCACCGGCGGGCCCGGCACCGGCAAGACCGCGGTCGCGCTGCACCGTGCCGCCTACCTGCTCTACCGCCACCGCCGCCAGCTCGGCGGGGCAGGCGTGCTCGTCGTCGGGCCGTCGGGCGTGTTCACCAGCTACATCTCGCGCGTGCTCCCCTCGATGGGTGAGACGAACGTCGAACTGCGCGCGCTGGGCGAGGTGCTCGACGGGCTCGAAGCCGTCCGCCAGGACCCGGCGCCGCTCGCGGCGATCAAGGGTTCGCTGCGGATGCGCAAGGTGCTGCTGCGGGCGCTGCGCGACACCCCGCCGGACGCGCCGCAGGAGATGCGGATCGTCTATCGCGGCGAGGTGCTCAAGCTCGACGCCAGGGAGCTGGAGAAAGTACGCCGCAAGGTGCACACCGCGGGCGGGCCGCCGAACCGGTCGCGCGTGCGCGCGGCCGAGATCCTGCTCGACGCGCTCGCGGCGAAGGCCGAGGAGCACGCGAAGTCCGACGGCAGGCAGATCGACAAGGCCGAGCTGGTGCACGACCTGGGTGACCGGATCGAGTTCCACCGGTTCCTGGTCGTCTGGTGGCCGATCCTCTACCCGGCGCAGATCCTCAAGTGGCTCGCGGACGAGAAGCGGCTGGCCTCGGCGGCGAAGGGCGTGCTGAACCGCCAGGAGATCACCATGCTCGCGGCCTCGATGGCCGACCGCTCGCGTGGCTGGACCGTCGCGGACGTGGCGATGCTCGACGAGCTCCGGGTGCTCATCGGCCCGGAGCCCAAGCGCAAGCGCAGGCACCACGATCCGGTGGAGTTCACCCCGGAGCGTTCCGGCGCGAGCACCCACCGTCCCGAGCACTACGACGAGTACTCCCACGTCGTGGTCGACGAGTCGCAGGACCTTTCGCCGATGCAGTGGCGGATGATCGGCCGCCGGGGCAAGTACGCGAGCTGGACCGTCGTCGGCGACCCGGTCCAGAGCTCGTGGCCTGACCCCGAAGAGGCCGCCCAAGCCCGTGACCAGGCGTTCGGCGTGCGCACCACGCGGCGCCGCTTCACACTGCGCACCAACTACCGCAACTCGGCCGAGATCTTCGACCTGGCGGCCAACGTCGTCCGCGGCCACGCCCAGGAGGACGAGCTGCCCATCGCGGTCCGCACCACCGGCATGCTCCCGGACGTCCGCTCCGTGGACGCGGCCAACCTGGAGACGGCGACGCAGTCGGCCGCGAAGGAACTGCTGGATTCGGTCGAAGGCACGGTCGGCGTGATCACGGCGATGGACCGTGTCCCCGAGGTCGAGTCCTGGTTCGCCGGTCAGTCCGACGAGCGGCTCAAGGTCGTGGGCAGCCTCGACTCCAAGGGCCTCGAATACGACGCCGTCGTCCTCGTGGAGCCGACCGAACTGATCACCGAGTCGACCACCGGCCGCCGGGTGCTCTACGTGGCGCTGACCCGTGCGACCCAGCAACTCACGGTGCTGGCCTCGAACCCGGACTGGCTCCCAGCCTGACCAAGGCCCAAGACAAAAGCCACCTGGAATCCTCCAGGTGGCTTTTGTCTTCCTGCCGTCCTCGCCCCCAGCGAAGGCGGTGAGGGCTTACGCGGCCGCGGTTCCGGTCGCCGCGTGGAACCCGGTCATGTTGATCTTGAACACGTTCTCTCCTCCTCGTTCGACCTGGTCACCGGCACCCCCCAGCGGGAACCGTGAGACCGGTCAACCCCAGGTATAGCCAAAAAGTATTGTTCGGCGTCAGGTTTGATCAACCGAACAATGAAGTCCGAACAACGGGGGTGGGCCAGTGCCTCGACCTGAGCGGCCGCTCGAGGACGGAGACGACGCCGTCGTCCAGTTCGCCGCGGAGCTGCGCCTGCTGCGCGAGAAGGCCGGCAGCCCCACCTACCGTGAGCTGGCCCGGCAGACGAACTACTCCGCGGGCACGTTGTCCGATGCCGCCGGCGGCCGCAAGCTGCCGACGCTCGCGGTCGCGCTCGCATACGTGAAAGCGTGCGCGGGCGATGAGGCCGAGTGGGAGGCGCGCTGGCACGCCGTCTCCGAAGGCACCCGCGCGCCCGAGCCGGAGGCCGAGCCGCCGTATGTCGGGCTGACCGCGTTCGGCACCGACGACGCCGAGCGGTTCTTCGGGCGGAAGCGGGTCGTCGAGAAGGTCTTGGAACGGCTCGCGACGCACCGGTTCCTCGCGGTGCTCGGCGCGTCGGGTTCGGGGAAGTCGTCGGTGCTGCGGGCAGGCGTGATCCCGGCGCTCGAAACATCCGGTACTACCGCGCTGATCACGCCGGGCGCGCACCCGATGGCCGAGCTGGGTAAGGCAGGGCCGGTCGACGTGCTGGTCGTCGACCAGTTCGAGGAGGTCTTCACCCTCTGCCAGGACCCGGCGGAACGCGCCGAGTTCATCGCCGCGCTGGTGCAGGCGAAACGGGTCGTGCTCGGCGCGCGGATCGACTTCCACGCGCGGTTCGCCCAGTACCCCGAGCTGACCGACGCGCTGGAGGACGGCCAGATCCTGCTCGGCCCGATGACCACGGAGGAGCTGCGGCTGGCGATCACGCAGCCCGCCGTCCGCGTCGGGCTGCGGGTCGAGACCGCGCTCGTCTCGCGGCTGATCGCCGACGCGACCGGGCAACCGGGCATGCTGCCGCTGCTTTCACACGCGCTGCTGGAAACGTGGCACCGCCGTCGCGGCAACGCTCTCATCCTGTCCGGCTACGAGTCGACCGGCGGGATCGAGCGCGCGGTCGCGCAGACCTCCGAGCACGTGTTCACCACGCTCAGCCCGGCTCAGCAGCAGCTCACCCGGCAGATCTTCCTCAGGCTGACCGCGCTCGGCGAAGGCACCGAGGACACCAAGCGCAGGCTCAGCCGCGACGAACTCGACGACGACCCGGACATCGACATCGCACTCGGCAAGCTCGCCGACGCCCGGCTCATCACCCTCGACGAGCACGGCATCGACATCGCGCACGAGGCACTCATCCGCAGCTGGCCCCGGCTGCGCGAGTGGCTGACCGAGGACCGCGAAGCGTTGCGCGTGCACCGCAGGATCACCGAGGCCGCCGAGGCGTGGGAGGCGCTCGACCACGACGCCGGCTCGCTCTACCGCGGCGCGCGGCTCGCGATCGCCCAGGACTGGGCCACCACGCACGAAGAGGTACTGAGCAAGAAGGAACGCCAGTTCCTCGACGACAGCTCCGCCGCCGAGACGGCCGAACGCGCCGCGACCCGTAAACGGACGCGCAGGCTGCGTCAGCTGGTCGCGTTGATGGCCGTCCTGCTGCTGGTCGCGGTGGGCGCAAGCGTTTTCGCGGTGAGCACCTCCCAGACGGCGACCGACGAACGGAACACCGCGCGTTCGCAGAACGTCTCGCACGAGGCGACTTCGCTGCGCCCGACCAAACCGGCCGTGGCGGCGCAGCTCTCGCTCGCGGCGTATCGCCTGGTGCCGACCATGGAAGCTCGCGGCAGCCTGCTCAGCACGTTCTCGACGCCGTACTCCAGTCTCCTGCTCGGGCACACGAACAACGTCAACACGGTCGCGTTCAGCCCGGACGGCAAGCTGCTCGCGACCGGGGCCTGGGACAGGACCGTCCGGCTCTGGGACGTCACCGACACCCATCACCCGATCGAGCTGCCCACGCTCAACGCCCATGGCGACAACGTGCTCGCCGTCGCGTTCAGTCCTGATGGCAAGACGCTCGCCACCGCGAGCTGGGACAAGACCGCCAAGCTGTGGGACGTCACCGATCCGCGCCGGATCACACCGATCGCGACGCTGACCGGGCACACCGACCAGGTACTCACGTTGGCGTTCAGCCGCGACGGAAAGACGCTGGCCACCGGCAGCGGGGACAAGACCGTTCGCCTCTGGAATCTCGCGGACCGCACCAGCAAGGTCCTCGCCGGGCACACCAAGGGCGTGGTCACGGTCGGCTTCAGCCCGGATGGCACCACGCTCGCCACCGGCTCGGACGACAAGACCATGCGGCTCTGGGATGCGGCGGGCACCGAGCTCAAGTCGATCTCGGCCGCACCCGCCTTGATCCGCGCGCTCGCCTTCAGCCCGACCGGGCACACACTCGCCGGTGGTGAGTACGGCGGCGAGAACAATGTCCGGCTCTGGGACGTCACCGCCCCGGCCGCGCCGAAGGACCTCGCGGCCATGACCGGCCACAAAGCGGGTGTGCGCGCGCTCGCTTTCACCAGCGACGGATCCCGGCTGCTCAGCTCGGCGGAGGACCGGACCGCCAAGGTCTGGAACGTCACGGACCTGGCGAAGCCGAGGTCAGTACTCACCCTGACCGGGCACACCGACAACGTCGCGGGCGCCACCTTCAGCCCCGACGGCCGCACGGTCGCGACCACCTCCGACGACTACACCGCCCGCCTGTGGGACATCCCCGGTCCGGTGGTCGCGAGCACCGAGGACGACATCTGCCGGGTGACGCTGACCCCGGACGGCCACACGCTGATCACGAGCGGCCGCGACGGCAAGGTCCGGGTCGTCGATCCAGCGGTGCCCCGCGAACTCACCACGCTGACCGACCACACGAACGGAGCCTGCGCCGCGGCGGTCAGCCCCGATGGGAACACCCTCTACACAGGCAGCTGGGACGGCACGGTCAAACGCCGTAGCCTCACGGACCCGACGAAGCCGGTCGTGATCGCTCAGCACAAGGACGAGATCGACGCGCTCGCGCTGAGCCCCGACGGGAAACGGCTGGCCGTCGCCGGTGACAAGCACACCGTGCGGCTGCTCGACAGCGCCTCCGGTCAGGAGCTGGCCGTGCTCACCGGGCACGCCGACGACGTGCACGCGCTCGCGTTCAGCCCGGACGGCCGGGTCCTCGCCTCGACGAGCTGGGACTACACGGTCCGGCTCTGGGACATGACCGCCAACGGCGCGCTGCTCGGCATCCTGCAGGGGCACACGAAAGCCGTGACCTCGCTGGCCTACAGCCCCGACGGCAAGACGATCGTGACCGCGGGCCGCGACCGCACCGCGCGGCTCTGGGACGTCCGCGATCCACGGGCGCCCCGCGAGATCTCGCAGCTGTCAGGGCACACGGACGCGTTGCGGGAGATGGTGTTCAGCTCCGACGGGCACACGCTCGCGACCTCGTCGCATGACCGGACCGTGCGGCTGTGGGACACGACGAACCCGGCCGCACCGAGGCAGGTGGCTGTGCTCACCGGGCACACCGACCGGGTGCTCGGGCTCGCGTTCGCGCCCGACGGGCACACGCTGTTCAGCAGCGGCAGTGACGACATCGTGCTGCGCTGGGAAACCGACCCGGAACTCGTCGCGAGGCGGGTCTGCGAGGTGGCCGCACCGCGGATCACCGAGGCCGAATGGGACCGGTACTTCCCTGGGGTCGCCTATCAGCCACCGTGCTCGTAACCACACTCGGGAAGAGATCGACGTTCGACCGCGTTGCCGCTTTACGTGAGCTCCCTGTCTGACGTGCCGCTTTCCGTACTCGACCTCGCCCCGATCGTGAACGGGTCCGACGCCGCCGCGGCCCTGCGCAACACCATCGCACTGTCGAAGCACGTGGAAGGCCTCGGCTACCACCGGTACTGGCTCGCCGAGCACCACAACATGCCCGGTATCGCCTCGTCCGCGACGTCCGTGCTGATCGGGCAGGTCGCGGCCGCGACGTCGACCATGCGCGTCGGCTCCGGCGGCGTGATGCTGCCGAACCACGCCTCGCTGGTGATCGCCGAGCAGTTCGGCACGCTGGAAGCGCTGTACCCGGGCCGGATCGACCTCGGCATCGGGCGCGCGCCGGGCAGCGACCAGCGCACGGCGGTGGCGTTGCGCGGACCGGGCGGGCTGTCGGCGGAGAACTTCCCGCAGCAGCTGACGGAGCTCATCGAGTACTTCGAGGTCTCGGAGAAGCCGGTGCGCGCGGCCGTCGCCGAGGGCAACAAGCCGCCGATCTGGCTGCTCGGTTCGTCCGGCTTCAGCGCGCGGCTCGCCGGCCAGCTCGGCCTGCCGTTCTCGTTCGCGCACCACTTCGCGCCGGACAACACGCTCGCCGCCGTCCAGCTGTACCGCGACTCGTTCCGCCCCTCCGCGGTGCTCGACGCGCCGTACGTGATGCTCGGCGCGTCGGTGATCGCCGCCGACACCGACGAGCACGCCCGCTACCTGGCCGGACCGGGCGGGCTGACCTTCCTCAGCCTGCGGCGCGGCCGTCCGATCCCGCTGCCCACGCCGGAGGAAGCCGCCGCGTACCCGTACACCGACATGGACCGGCTCTTCGTCGAGGACCGGTTCGCGAGCAGCATCATCGGCTCGCGCGAAACCGTCCACAAAGGACTGGAGACGCTGCTCGCCGACACGGACGCCGACGAGCTGATGATCACCACGATGGTCCACGCGCACGCCGACCGGCTGCACTCGTACGACCTGGTGGCCTCGTTACGCTGAATGCCCGCGCGTTCTTATAAAGATGACAGACATCTTTGTCAGCGAAGCGCAAAAAATGACGTGGTTCTTGTCACGGTCACCGGCACCTAGATAGCTTACTCACCAGTAAGAAAGCCGCAGTGGAGCGGCCTTTCCTGGGGAGGGCCAGTGGCGAGCAGAACAGGCATCCCCGGCGCAGCCGCGCTACGGGAAACCGGGCGGTTGTACGCGCTCGGGCTCGATGTGGTGCGCTGCTTGTTCAAACGGCCTTTCCAGGCACGGGAACTGATCCAGCAGTTCTGGTTCATCGCGAGCGTGTCGATTCTGCCGACCGCGCTGGTGTCCATCCCGTTCGGCGCGGTCATCGCGCTGCACGTCGGCTCGCTGACCACGCAGATCGGCGCGCAGTCGTTCACCGGCGCGGCCAGCGTGCTCGCGATCATCCAGCAGGCCAGCCCGATCGTCACCGCGCTGCTCATCGCGGGCGCCGGCGGTTCGGCCATGTGCGCCGATCTCGGGTCACGCACCATTCGCGAAGAAATCGACGCGATGGAAGTGCTCGGTGTTTCACCCATTCAGCGCTTGATCGTGCCCAGGGTGCTCGCCGCGATGGGCGTCTCCGCCTTCTTGAACGGCATGGTGAGCGTTGTCGGCGTGGTCGGCGGTTATTTCTTCAACGTCGTCATGCAGGGCGGCACACCAGGCGCTTATCTGGCCAGTTTCTCGGCATTAGCCCAATTGCCGGATCTGTGGATCAGTGAGATCAAGGCCGTCATCTTCGGTTTCGTCGCGGCGGTCGTCGCCTCGTATCGCGGGCTGAACCCCAAGGGCGGCCCGAAAGGCGTCGGCGACGCGGTCAACCAGTCGGTCGTCATCACCTTCCTGCTGCTGTTCATGCTGAATCTCGTGCTCAGCACGCTGTATCTGCAGCTCGTGCCGCCGAAAGGAATGTGAGAAGTGAACCTCGGCGTGCTCGACCGGCTGGGTGACCAGATCCTCTTCTACCTCCGCGCGCTCGCCTGGGCGCCACGGGCGTTGCGGCGGTACTTCCGCGAGATCACCCGCCTGCTCGCGGAAGTCAGCTTCGGCACCGGCGCGCTGGCCGTCATCGGCGGCACGATCGGCGTGATGATCGGGATGACCGTGTTCACCGGCACGGTCGTCGGCCTGCAGGGCTACTCGGCGCTCAACCAGGTCGGCACGTCCGCGTTCGCGGGTTTCGTCTCGGCTTATTTCAACACGCGGGAAATCGCGCCGCTGGTCGCCGGGCTCGCGCTCTCGGCCACTGTCGGCTGCGGGTTCACCGCGCAGCTCGGCGCCATGCGGATCTCCGAGGAGATCGACGCGCTCGAAGTGATGGGCATTCCGAGCGTCCCGTACCTGGTCACCACCCGGATCATCGCCGGGTTCGTCGCGGTCATCCCGCTGTACGCGATCGGCCTGCTGACCTCATACCTCGCGTCGCGGCAGGTGACCATCTGGTTCTTCGGCCAGTCCGCGGGCACCTATGACCATTACTTCCTGCTGTTCCTGCCACCGGGCGACGTGCTGTGGTCGTTCGGGAAGGTGCTCGTGTTCAGCGTGGTCGTGGTGCTCGCGCACTGTTATTACGGCTTCCGCGCGAGCGGCGGGCCCGCGGGCGTCGGCGTGGCCGTCGGCCGTGGCGTGCGCACCGCGATCGTGGCGATCAGTGTGCTGGACTTCTTCCTGAGCCTGGCGATCTGGGGCGCGACGACCACCGTGAAGGTCGCCGGATGAAACTCAAGCTCGCGGGGATCCTGTTCCTGGTCATCATGTCGGCGTTCGTGGCCGGCACGGTCGCCGTCTACAACAAGGCGTTCGTCGACTCGGTTCCGGTGACACTCAAGGCCGACCGCGTCGGCAACCAGCTGCGCCCCGGCGGCGAGGTCAAGGCACGCGGGGTGGTGGTCGGCGAGATCCGCGCGGTCCACAGCTCCGGGTCCGGCGCTTCGATCGACCTCGCGATGGAACCCGGCAAAATCGACATGTTGCCTCGGGACGTGTCCGCGTTGCTGATTCCCAAGACACTCTTCGGCGAGCGCTACGTCCAACTGTCCATTCCGGACGGTTCGACCGCGACGCATCTGCGCTCCGGCGACGTCATCCCGCAGGACCGCAGCGCCAACGCGATCGAGCTGGAGAAGGTGTTCGACAACCTGCTGCCGGTGCTGCAGGCCGTTCAGCCGCAGAAGCTCGCCACCACGTTGAACACGGTCGCGACGGCGTTGCAGGGCCGCGGCGAGCAGCTCGGCAAGACCATCGCGTCGGCTTCGGCCTATCTCAAGGACTTCAACCCCAGCCTGCCGAAGCTCGAAGACGACCTGCGCGACCTCGCCAAGGTCAGCAACCTCTACGGCGACATCGCGCCCGATCTGCTCGACGCGCTCACCGACTCCGCGAAGACGCTCAACACCGTCCACGAGAAACGCGACGCGCTCGCCGGCCTGTACCCGGTCGTCACCACCTCGGCACAGGACCTCACGACCTTCCTGCGCAACAACAAGGACAACCTGATCGGGCTGGCCGCGACCAGCCGCAAGCCGCTGGAGATCGCGGCCGAGTACTCGCCGAGCTTCCCCTGCACGCTCAAGGCGCTGACCGACCTCAAGCCCGTGATGGACAAGGCGCTCGGCAAAGGCACCGACGAACCCGGACTGCACGTGGACATCACCGTCACCGAATCGCGCGGCAAGTACATCCCCGGCAAGGACGACCCGGTGTACACCGCGACCGGCGGCCCGCGCTGCTACCCCAGCGGCGTCGTGCCCAGCCAGGGCACCGCCGCCGCGCCGCCCGGTTCCGAAGCCCACCCGCTCATGCCGGGCCAGGACGACCTCGGCGTGCCGAACTCCCCGCAGGAACGCGAGCTGCTGGCGACGCTGGTCGCGCCGCAGCTCGGCGTCCCGACCGGCCAGGTGCCCGACTGGAGCAGTGTCCTCGTCGGTCCGCTCTACCGTGGCACGGAGGTGAGCCTGCGATGAGGAATTTCGCCGCTCCCCTGGTCAAAAGCCTGATCTTCATACTGGTCACCGCGGTCGCCACCACGCTGCTCGCGTTGTCGATCACCAACACCGGGCTCGGTGACTCCGACGTCTACAGCGCGAAGTTCACCGACGCGACCTCGCTGAACGTCGGCGACGACGTCCGCATCTCCGGGGTCAGGGTCGGGCAGATCGAGTCGCTCGGCATCGCCGACCAGAGCCTCGCGCGGGTCAAGTTCTCCATTGAAAAGGGACGCAGGCTGCCCGCCGACGTGACCGCGGTCATCAAGTACCGCAACATGGTCGGTCAGCGCTACATCGCGCTGATCAGGGGCAAGGGCACCACCGGCACGCTTGAACCCGGTGCGGAGATCCCGCTCGAACGCACCACCCCGGCGCTCGATCTCACGGATCTCTTCAACGGGTTCAAGCCTCTTTTCCAGGCGCTGTCGCCGAACGACGTCAACCAACTCTCCGGCGAGATCGTCCAGGTGCTGCAAGGAGAAGGCGGCACCGTCGAGAGCCTGCTCAGCCACACCGGCTCGCTGACGTCGACGCTGGCGAGCCGCGACCAGGTGATCGGCCAGGTCATCACGAACCTGAATTCGGTGCTGCAGAACATCAACGACAAGGGTGACGCACTGTCCACATTGCTCTCCACGCTGCGGCAGCTGGTGTCGGGGCTGGCCGGTGACCGGGCGGCCATCGGCGACGCGATCACCGGCATCGGTGACCTGTCGAAGGCCACCGCCGGGCTGCTCGAAGTCGCCAGGCCGCCGTTGAAGGACAGCGTGAACAGGCTCGGCCAGCTGTCGGAGAACCTGGCGAACGGCTCGGCCGAGGTGAACCAGTTCCTCGACACCCTGCCGACGAAGTTCAACGAGGTCGGCAGGCTCGGCACCTACGGCTCGTGGATGAACTTCTACCTCTGCAGCGCGCGACTGGGGACCGACCCGCCACGCGGGATACTCCCGACCGCGGCGAGGTGCAGGCCGTGAAGTCGTTCAAAGAGCGCAATCCGCTGGTCATCGGCGTCGTCGGCAGCACGGTGATCGCCGGGCTGCTGGCCGTCACGTTCAACTACGAGAACCTGCCGATCGTCGGCGGCGGCACGACGTACCAGGCCGAGTTCACCGAAGCCGCCGGCCTGCAGAGCGACGACGAGGTGCGGATCGCGGGCATCAAGGTCGGCGAGGTCACCAGGGTGGCGCTGGCCGACGACCACGTGCTGGTGAACTTCCGGGTGAAGGACGCTTGGATCGGCGACCGGACCTCGGCCGAGATCAAGATCAAGACCTTGCTGGGCCGCAAGTTCCTCTCCTTGCGCCCGACCGGTTCCGCGGTGCAGGACCCCAAGCACGCCATCCCGCGCGACCGGACGGTCACCCCGTACGACGTCACCGACGCGTTCAACGGGCTGTCGAACACCGTCGGCGCGATCGACACCAACCAGCTCGCGGCCAGTTTCCAGACGCTGAGCGACACGTTCAAGAACTCGCCGGAGCATGTGCGCAGCGCGCTCGACGGGCTGTCCGCGCTGTCGAAGACGATCTCCAGCCGCGACGAGGAGCTGGCCAAGCTGCTCGGCAACGCGCGCAAGGTGACCGGCACGCTCGCCGCGTCCAATGAGGACTTCGACAAGCTGCTCGACGACGGGAACCTCCTGCTGGGCGAGCTGAACAACCGCCGCGACGCCATCCACGACCTGCTCGTCGGCGCGCAGAACCTGGCCACGCAGCTGTCCGGGCTGGTCGCGGACAACCAGAATCGGCTGGGCGACGCGCTGGGCCAGCTCAAGACCGTCACCGAGCTGCTGAAGAAGCAGAACGCGAACATCGACGAGGCGTTGCGGCTGGCCGGGCCGTACTTCCGGGTGGTCAACAACACCGTCGGTAACGGCCGGTGGGTCGACAGCTACGTCTGCGGGCTGATCCCGGAGAACCGGAACCCGTGCACGCCGCCACGAGGCGGTGGCAAGTGAACGCGACCCGCAACCAGGTCCGGCTCAGCCGGTTCCTCACAATGGCGCTGGTGCTCGCCGTGGTCACCGGCGGGATCCTGTGGTGGATCTTCGACGGCCACGGCGACAAGCGGATCACCGCGTACTTCACGCGCGCGGTCGGTGTCTACACCGGCTCGGACGTGCGGCTGCTCGGCGTGCGGATCGGCGAGGTGGAGACGGTCACCCCTGACGGCGAACGCGTCGAGGTCACCATGCGGATCGACGGCGATGTCGGTGTCGCCGAGGACGCGAACGTGCTGGTCATCGCGCCGAGCGTGGTCTCGGACCGGTACGTGCAGTTCTCGAAGCCGTCACGCGGCGGGCCCCGGCTGGCGAACGGCGCGGTCATCGGCGCCGAGCGCACGGGCACCCCGGTCGAGCTCGACGAGCTCTACGCGAGCCTCAACACGCTGGCCACCGCGCTCGGCCCGAACGGCGCCAACTCCAACGGCGCGTTGTCCGATCTGCTCAACACCGGCGCGGCCAACCTGCGCGGTAACGGGCGGCCGTTCAACGACAGCGTCCGAGAGTTCGCGGACCTGGCCAGGACGCTGGCGGGCAACAAAGACGACCTGTTCGGCACGGTCGACGAACTGCAGCGGTTCACGACCATGCTGGCGGGCAACGACATCCAGGTTTCCAACATCAACTCGCGGCTCGCGACCGTCACGCAAACGCTTGCGTCGAACAAGACCGAGCTGACCGGCGCGCTGGACGGGCTCGGCCGGGCGCTGGCGGACGTGCAGGACTTCCTCAAGGAGAACCGCGCGCTCATCAAGTCCAATGTGGACAATCTGGCCGTGACCACGCAGACACTGGTGGACAAGCGCGCCGCGCTGGCGGAGACGCTGGACGACATCCCGCTCGCGGTGACCGACGTGCTGAACGCGTTCGATCCGAAGTCCGGCACCCTGCAGGGCCGCACGGTGCTCGACTACTACCTGCTCCCGCTGCCGGTCACCGGCCCGCTGTACCAGGGAGCGCCGAAATGAAGCGCCTCGCGATGATCGCCGCCTGCTGCCTGCTCGTCTCGTGCTCCTCGTCGGAGTTCAAGGGTGTCTACGACCTGCCGCTGCCCGGTGGCGCCGACCTCGGCGATCACCCATACCGCGTGACCGTGCAGTTCGCGGACACGCTCGACCTGGTGCCGCAGGCCGCGGTCAAGGTCGACGACGTGCCGGTCGGCCGGGTCGAGACCATCAGGCTCGGCAAGGACGGCTGGACGGCCGAGGCCACGGTCGCGGTCAACGGCGACGTGGTGCTGCCGTCCAACGCGGTCGCGCGGCTGCGGCAGTCCAGCCTGCTGGGCGAGAAGTTCGTGGAGCTGGCGAAGAGCACGACCGACTCGCCGGAGCGGCTGAAGGACGGCGCGGTCATCACGCCCGACCGCACCAACCGCAACCCGGAGTTCGAGGAGATCTTCGGCGCGTTGTCGCTGCTGCTCAACGGCGGCGGGATCGGGCAGCTGCAGACGATCAACCAGGAACTGTCCAAGGTGATGACCGGCAACGAACAGGAGATCCGCTCGTTCCTGTCCGGAGTGGACACGCTGGTCACCGATCTGGACGCGCATCGCGGCGAGATCGTCTCGGCGCTCGACGGCCTGAACCGGCTTTCGGCCACTTTGGACAAGCGGCGCGCGCAGGTCTCCGGCGCGCTGACCGACCTCACACCGGGTCTGAAGACGTTGACGGATCAGCGTTCGCAGCTGGTGAGCATGCTGTCCGCACTCGACGATCTGTCCACAGTGGCCGTCGACACGATCGACCGCAGCCGCGAGGACCTGGTCGCCGACCTGCACTCGCTCGCGCCGATCTTGAAGCGGCTCGCGGACGCGGGTTCCGACCTGCCGAACGCGCTGGAGATCCTGCCGACCTTCCCGTTCACCGACGAGGTCTTGCGCGGCCTGCGTGGCGACTACCTGAACATCTTCGCGACCATCGCGCCGGCGCCCGGCATGGTCATCCCGCCGCCCGGTGAGGGCGAGCCGCCGCTGCCGCTGCCGGTCGCAGGCCAGATGAGAGGCCGCTGATGCTCACCGCGAAAGTCCGTATCCAGGTGCTCGTGTTCGTGGTGCTCGCGCTGGCCGTGAGCGCGTTCGTCGGCGCGAAGTACGCGGGTCTCGGCAGGTTGCTCGGGTCCGGCTCGTATCTGGTCAAGATCGAGCTCGCCGACGGCGGCGGGCTGTTCACCAACGGCGAGGTCACCTATCGCGGGGTCGCCGTCGGCCGGGTCGGCGAGCTGCGGCTGACCCGCACCGGCATGGAGGCCGACCTGCTCATCGACGACGCCGCGCCGCGGATCCCGGTGAACTCGACGGCCATCGTGACGAACCGGTCCGCGGTCGGCGAGCAGTACGTCGACCTGCAGCCGCGCACCGACGGCGGGCCGTTCCTCGGCGACGGCGCGGTCATCCCGCGCGAGTCGACGCGGATCCCGCTGCCTGTGCAGGACCTGCTCGGCAACCTCAGCGCGCTGAGCGCCTCGGTGCCGACGGAGTCGCTGCGCACGGTGGTGAACGAGTTCGACGACGCGCTGCGCAACTCCGGTCCGAACCTGCAGGTGCTGATCGACTCGGCGAACTCGTTCACCCAGAGCGCGGCCGCGCACCTGCCGCAGACCCAGACGCTGATCGGCGACGGCGCGACCGTGCTGCGTACCCAGGTCGACTCGACGGCGGCGTGGCGGACGTTCACCGGCAGTGCCAAGCAGTTCGCGGCCGCACTGTCCAGTTCGGACGGTGACCTGCGCAAGCTGATCGAGACGGCGCCGCAGGCGTCGACGCAGATCACGTCGCTGCTGCACGAGAACAGCCCTGGGCTCCCGGTGCTGGTCGCGAACCTGCTGACACTGTCCAAAGTGTTCTCTTCGCGGTCGAACGGGCTGGAGCAGCTGCTGGTCAACACCCCGCGCGCGGTGGCGACCACGTCCTCGGCGATCACACCGGACACCGGTCACCTCTCGCTCGTGCTGACCTTCAACGACCCGCCGCCGTGTCTTCAGGGCTACGAGAGCACGCCGACACGATCCAGCGACGTCGTCACGCCGCTGCCGCTCAACACGACCGCGGCGTGCACGCTGCCTTATGGCGACCCGAGTTCGGTGCGCGGCTCGCAGAACGCGCCGCATCCGCCCGTGCCCGACGCGGCCAAGCCCGGCGGCGTCGGCCCGGTCACCCTGCCCGGCCTGCAGGTTTCCACGGACCTGAAGGAGCTGCTGTGGCTTGGCAAATGAAGACCGCCCTGGCGGCCGTCGCCGTCGCCACGGTGTTCGCCGGCTGGTCCGGCTGGTCGTGGCTCTCGGCGGCGCAGGACGAATCGCTGACCTACGCGAACCTGCGCGACGAGGCGTTGCAGGCTGGCCGTGAGCAGATCGCGCAGCTCAGCACGCTCGACTATCACGACGCGCACGCCGGCGTCGCGCGCTGGCTCGACGCGTCGACCGGGACGTTGCGCGAACAACTACAGAGCACCGACGAGAACGCGCTGGCCGCGACCGCGACCGTGTCGACCGGCAAGGTGCTCGACGCGGCCGTGAGCGACCTGAACGCGCACGCGGGCACCGCGAAACTGCTCGCGTCGGTGGAGATCACGGTCGCGAAGAACGGGGTCGCGCCCGGCACCAAACGCAACCGGTTCACCGCGCAGCTGACCAAGACCGACGGCGGCTGGAAGCTCAGCGCGCTCGACCAGATCCCGGTGGGTGCGCGATGACCGCCGTAACGCTCGATCGCACGTTCCTGCCGTCGATGCCGCCGGTGCAGCGTTCCCCTCTGGTGCTGATGGTGGCCGCGGTCCTGCTCTGCGGGCTGGGTGCGTGGTTCACCGTCGAGGCGGGTGACCTCCGGTCTTCGACGGCCGCCTCGAACCAGGCGCTGGTCGACGTCGGCGCGACGGCCGAGGTCAACTCGGCGGTCACACTGGCCGTCAACCGGATCTTCTCGTACTCCTACGACAAGACCGACGTGACGGAGAAAGCCGCGTCCGCGGTGTTGCGCGGCAAGGCACAGGAGACCTACCACCAGCTGTTCGCGCAGGTGCGGCAGCTGGCTCCGCAACAGAAGCTGGTGCTGACCACCAGGGTCGTCAGCTCGGCCGTGCAGTCACTCGACGGCACGCACGCCAGGTTGCTCGTGTTCCTCGACCAGTCCGCTCAGCGTGGCGGGACGGAAAGCGTTGCGGCGTCGCAGCTTTCGGTCACCGCCGAGCGGCAGGGCGGCACCTGGGTCATCACCGATCTTTCGCCAAGGTAAATCACCGAGAGAAGGAGAAATACCGATGCGCTCTCGTTTAGTTGTCATGCTCGCGTCCGCCCTCGTCGGCGCGGGAGTGCTGACCGCGACCCCCGCGCTCGCCGACGACCCGCTCGAAATCCCGGTCTCCTACACGGTCGCGGGCTCGTCGACCGTCAAGAAGACCGGCAGCGCACTGCAGCTCGGCCCCGGCCAGCTGAACGGCGCGATCGTCATCGACGGCGACAACATCGGCATCAAGGGCGACCTGACGCTGCCGCCGTCCAAGGCGAACATCTCGCTGCTGTCCGGCATCTTCCGCATCAAGGCGACGGTCAAGGTGATCCCGCTCGGCCAGGTGACCGGGTCCATCTCCAACGGCGACCTCAAGACGCACACACTGGCCAACATGGAGATCAACGACATCTGGGCGGGCCCGATCTTCCCGGTCTTCCCGCTGCCGACGGTGCCCAACAGCTGCAAGACCGTCTCCCCGATCAGCCTCGACCTGATCACCAAGGACGTCGACCTCTTCGCCCCGTCCATCACCTCGACCGGCGAGTTCACCATCCCGTCCTTCAAGGACTGCTTCATCGCCGACATCGCACTGGGCGCACTGGTCTCGGGGCCTGGCAACACCATCTCCCTCACCCTCACCTCCAACCAGCGCTGAAAAAAATCCCAATGTGGCTTTCGTCAGATTTCACCTGACGAAAGCCACATTGGGAGGCTGCAACCTGACCAATGCCACATTGGGATTTTTTTCCCAGGTTCGGCTGGGGTCAGGAGCAGGTCTGACCTGGGGTGATGAGGGCGAAGCTGAGGCGTTCGCCCGCCGCGAGGGCGAGGATGGGGGCGCAGACGCCGTCGGCGGGGTCGCGCTCGTTGGACTCGTTGCTGCCCCAGCTGACCAGGGAGCCGTCGGCCTTGAGTACCAGGTTGTAGTTCCAGCCGGCGTCGATGGCGACGACGTCGGACTTGGCCTCGTCGGGGACGTCGCGCTGGCCGAACTTGTTGTCGCCCCAGGCGATGACGCCGCCGTTCTTCAGCGCGAGGCTGTGTTTGTAGCCCGCCGAAATCGCACTCACTCCGGAAAGGGCGTCGGCGGGGACGTTCGTTTGGCCGCTCGCGTTGGTGCCCCACGCGAGAACGGTTCCGCCTTTCAACGCCAAACTGTGATCGCCGCCCGCGGAAACGGTCGAAACGCCGGAAAGGGCGGCCGCCGGAACGTCGGTCCGTGAACCCCAGCTGAGCACCCTTCCGCCTTTCACGGCCAAATTGTGGAAAACGCTCGTCGAAATCGCCGTTACGCCCGAAGTGGCCGCCGATGGCACGTTCGACTGGCCGTACCAGTTGTTACCCCAGGCGAGCACGGCGCCATTCTTCAGCGCGAGTTCATGCCCCCATCCGGCGGCTATCGCCGTTACTCCGGATGCGGCGGCCGCCGGCACGGCGAGCTGGCCGTAGTTGTTGTCGCCCCAGGCGATCACCCCGCCGTTCTTGAGCGCAAGACCGTTCAAACTCCCTGCTGACATCGCTGTCACGCCCTCCGCGACCGACGGTGGAACCGTTGTCTGGCCGTAACTTCCCCAGCCCCACGGGATCACTCCTCCCGGCTCGACGGCGAGTGCCGGCGCGCTTGAGACCAACATGAACGCGGCGACGGCCGCGGCTCGGACGACGACGGACATCGTTGCCTCATTTCCGTTTCTTTGTCACCACCGCACAAAATTCATAATCGCAATCCGCAGTTCGTGACAAGAAAAACAGTGAGCTGACAGGTACTGCCTCTTTGTCGACAAAGGAGCCTTGTTCGCTACCTAACTCGCGAGTAGCCTCCTTTTCGGCAGGTGAGCCCAGTGGTACTCCAAACCACCCGGAACGGCAATCAAGGAACGATCACAAGATTGCCGAATGGCGCACGCAGCCAGCCATCGAGACGTAAACTGGATCAAAGGAGATGACAGGTATGTCCCGTAGACTGGGCACATTATCCGCAGGCGCGGCGATCATGGGCGCCGTCGCCATGCTGACCGCCGGAACCGCCGTCGCCGTCACGCCGTACACCACGGGAACAGTGCAGTTCACGTGTAACTTCCCGTCGATCGGCTCGCAGCAGCTCGACGTCGTCGCGGCTTTCGACGGCCCGGACTCGGTCCCCTCCGGTGGCACGGCCACCCCGACGAACCTCCACGGCACCGCGACGATCTCCAGCCAGATCCACGCGCTGCTCAACGCCGCGAACTACGACGGCGTGCGCGGCAAGGCGAACGTCCCGGTAGTGGCCACCAACGCGACCCCGGTCAACTCCACGGTGACCAACGTGAACGTGCCGGAGCAGATCTTCCCGTACGTACCGGGCCCGCTGACCATCCAGATCGTGCAGGACGCAGGCACCGGCATCCCGACGCTGACCGCGGGCTCGCCCGGTGTCGCGTCGCTTTCGCTCAACACCACGCTGAACGCGCAGCTCGAGTTCCACAAGAAGAGCGGCACCTGGTCGGCGTGGACGTTCAACTGCAACGTCAAGGCCGGGCAGAACCGTGCCTTCAGCCCTGACATGCCTGTCACGTAAGGAAAGGACTCACATGCCGCACCCGATCAGGACGAAGGTCTTCGTCGTGCTGGCCACGGCCTGCCTGATCGGGGCGGTGAGTTCCACCGGCTCCGCTTCCGAGCCCGTGCCGCAGACCGTCACCAAGTCGCTCAAGCACACTTGCCTCTTCGGCGAGGTGCCCCGCCCGATCGCCTTCGAGGTCACCGCGACGCTCCCGACGGCCGTCCCCAAAGGACAGCCGGTGCCGATCGAGAACTTCGCGCTCAAGTTCGCACTGCCGAAAGAGGCACTGCCGCCGGAAGCCACTTCGGTCGAAGGCGGCGTCTCACTCGACCTCACAGGCAAGCGGAAAGCCAAGAAGAGCAAGGAAACCAAGCTCCCGGTCGTGCTCGACATCGCGGCGACCCCGGTCACCTCGGAAGAGCTCACGCTGACCGCGACCGGCAAGCTCGACGCGCTGGCCATGAACGTGAGCGGCAGGCTCGTCATCTCCTTCGGTGCCCCGGAACTCGCGTTGAACACCAAGGACGTCAAGTCCAGGGTGAAGTGCACACTGGACGCCGACCAGGACGCCGCGCTCGGCAGTGTCGCGGTCATCCCGCCGAAGTCCGAAGAGGACACTCCGGCGGCGACTCCCGGCGAAGAGGAAGAAGACCCCCAGGCGCCAGCCAAGGCTGATGAGCCTGATCCGAACGTCATCGTCGTCCCGCTCGACCCGCTGACCGTCAACGGCACGTCGACCATCGTGAAGCTCGGCGCGAAGGCCCCGATCGGCCCGTCCGTGGTGATCGCCGGGCACGTGCTGCTCGACGCGGTCGATCCCGCCGCGCCGCTGATCTCCGAGGGCGAGGCGGTGCTCCCGCCGGTGCAGGTCGCGTTCCTGGGCTTCGGGTTCATGCCGATCAACGCCACGGCCGAGTTCCTGCCGGTGGACTACCAGATCAACAACCTGGTCCCGGTCAAGGCGGTCGTCACGGCCGAGCCGGACGGGCTGACCTACGGCCGCTCGCACATCGAGGTCTACGCGCGGCTGAGCAATGTCAAGGTCAACGGCGCCCCGCTCGATGTCGGCACGAAGTGCATGTCGTCGACGCCGATCTCGATCGACCTCTACGGCCCTTACGACGCGTTCAGCGGCGGTGTGCTCAAGACGGACCCGAACTCCCCCGACCCGGCGCTGCGCGGGTTCACCATCCCGAGTTTCGCGGGCTGTGGCGCGGCGGAGCCGCTGAGCCCGATCTTCACCGGCATGTCATCGGGCCCGATGAACCAAGCCGAGGTGACGGTGGCGTTGCTGTTCCCCAAGCCCGAGTAGCGGCCCGCAGCACGATCTCCAGCTCGAAGCGGACGTCCGAGTCCTGCAACCGGTCGCCGAAGACGGCCTGCAGCTGCCGCATGCGGTAGCGCACGGTCTGCGGGTGCACGGCGAGCGCCTCGGCGATGTCCGGCACGCTCCCCTGCGCGTCCAGCCACGCGCGCAACGTCTCCAGCAGGCGTTCGCGCTGCTTGTCGGTCATCGTGCCCAGCGGCTCGAACAGCCGGTCGCCCAGGCGGGCCACCAGGTTGGTGTCGGAGTGCAGCAGCAGCGCTGGCAGGTGCTCCTCGGCCCACACCACGCGCCTGCCGGGGATCAGCCCGCGTTCCGCGAGCACGAGCGCGCGGCGTGCCCATCTGAGCGAGTCCGAGACGACTTCCAGGCGCACGGTCGGCCCGATGGCGATGCGGCAGTCCGGCAAGGCCGTCTGCAGCGTCGTGAGCCGGGCTCCGCCGACCTGGCCGGGGATCACCAGCCGGGGTTCCATGCCTTCGAGCTCGGCGAGCACGTCGGCGTCGAGCGGCGCGTGCCGCCTCGGTCTGCCCGTGTCGGCGTGCACCGCGACCGGGGTGACCTCCTCCGGCACGGTCCAGCCGATGAGCTGCGCGAGCTCGGCGATGGCCTTCGGCGGCGCGGGCGGGAACTCGAGGATCAGCTGAAGCAGTTTGCGGCGCCAGGTGTCGAGGGCGCCCGCGGTCGACGCCTTGGCCTCCAGGTAGCCGTCGAGCGCGACGGACGCGAGCTCGTCCATGAACGCCAGCATCGCGTCGGCGAGCTGCGACATCACGGCAGAGGAAAGCCCGGCGCGGCGCCCGACGCGCATGATCCGCCGCCACGAGACCCGCGCGCCCACCCGATACGCCGATTGCAGGGTGTCGAGACTCCTGCCCTCGCGCATTTCGTTCTGGCCGAGCCGGTGATGCACCTCGTGCGACTGTTCCTTGGACACCGACGGGTCCGCGATCTGCGCGACGAACAGCGTGATCGCGTATTCGACACCGGCCGTGATCGATTTCCCGTACGGCCCGTCGAGCGGGCGCGCGTACGCGGGAATGGTCGCCCTGATCTCGTCGGTGATCTCCTTGGCGAGACTGGACAACTCGGGCCTGAGCAGGTCGGCGAGCTTGCGTGGCAGCACCGCAGGGTGGGAAGCGGGTTCCAGCCCGCGCTCCAGCGACATCGCAGCTCCTTTGCTCCGCCCAGAGTTCGCCCCGCCCCCGAAATCCGTCAGGCCGTGACACCCGACACATCGCGAAACTAGCCTCAAGCGTGTCACAAACCCCAGGAGAAACCGGTTTCTTGTCACCTTCGTGACAATTTCACGGACAGCGGCTGCGTTGTGATGACACTTGACCCACCGACTGCATCATCAACTTCGTACAAATGGACGAATTAGTCAGCGCAGCAGTTCGCCGATGGCCGTGATGATCGGTTCGAGCGCGCTCGGGTCAGTGCCGACGCATTCGGTGATTCCGGCGCCGATCACCTCGTACGCGCTCAGCGCGCGGAGTTCATCGACCAGCCGGGTGATCTTGAAACCGCCGGGTTCGGGGTAGTTGAGCCCGTCGAACTCGGCCGGGTCGAGCACGTCGAGATCGAGGTGCACATAGACCGGGCCGTCGAGCCGGGTACCGAGCCGGGCGGCGGCTTCACGCTCGGCCTCGTCGAACACCCGCGTGCCCTTGAGCACGACCCTGGCCGGGTCGAGCGCCGGGCTCGCGGCGAAATCGGGGTCGCCGTCGCCGAGCAGCGACCGCAGGACCATGCCGTGGAACGCACCCGACGGCGACGACTCGACGGTGTTGAGGTCGGCGTGCGCGTCGAACCAGGCGACGCTCAGCTCGGGGCCGTGGCGATACCGCGCGACGCCGATCGGGACCAGCTCGACGCCACAGTCCCCGCCGATCGTCAGTACTTTCGTGCCGGGTGCCTCGAGCGCGTTGAGCTGCGCGGTCCTGTTGGCCAGTAACACTTCCCGGTTCGCGATGCCGTCGATGGCGACGGAGACGCCGAGCTGTTGCGGCACCTCGGTCACCGGCTCGCCGAGCACCCGCCCGGCGAACGCCGCGAGCGCCAGGCACCCGCCCGGGAGTTCTCCCGAGCGGGCACTGAGCGCACCCTGACGCTGCGGCACCGCGTTGATGAGCATGCTTCTACTCAAGCACGAGCAGAAGATCCCCGCCTTCGACCTGCTGGACCGAGTTGATGGCCTTGCGCGAGACCTTGCCGCCGACCGAAGCGGTGATCGAGGCCTCCATCTTCATCGCCTCGATGGTCGCGACCGTGGCACCGGCCTCGACCTCGTCGCCCTCGGAGACCTGCAGCGTGACGACACCGGCGAACGGCGCCGCGACCTGCTTCGGGTTCGACTTGTCGGCCTTCTCCGTCGCCGGGATGTCCGAGGCGATCGCCCTGTCCCTGATCTGGATCGGCCGCAGCTGGCCGTTCAGCGTCGACATGACCGTGCGCACGCCGCGCTCGTCGGCCTCGCCGATGGCCTCCAGCTCGATGAGCAGCCGGACACCTTGCTCGAGGTCGACCTGGTACTCCTCGCCAGGCCGCAGTCCGTAGAAGAAGTCCTTGGACGGCAGCACCGAAGTGTCGCCGTAGGCCTCGCGGTGTGCCTCGAACTCCTTCGTCGGGCCGGGGAACAGCAGCCGGTTGAGCGTCCTGCGCGGGTGCGCCGCCAGCGCGTCACGGTCCTCAGTGGACAGTTCGACCACCGGCTTGGCGGCCGCGCGGCCTTCCAGCGCCTTGGTGCGGAACGGCTCCGGCCAGCCACCCGGCGGGTCGCCGAGCTCGCCGCGCAGGAAGCCGATCACCGAGTCAGGGATGTCGAACTTGTTCGGCTCCGCCTCGAAGTCGGCGGGTGCGACCCCGGCACCGACCAGGTGCAGCGCCAGGTCACCGACCACCTTCGACGACGGCGTGACCTTGACCAGGTGCCCGAGGATCCGGTCGGCCGCGGCGTACATCGCCTCGATCTCCTCGAACCGGTCGCCGAGGCCGAGCGCGATGGCCTGGGTGCGCAGGTTCGACAGCTGCCCGCCGGGGATCTCGTGGTGGTACACGCGCCCGGTCGGCGACGCGAGTCCCGCCTCGAACGGCTTGTAGATCTTCCGCACGATCTCCCAGTACGGCTCCAGGTCCCCGATGGCCTGCAGGTCGAGCCCGGTCGGCCGGTCGGAGTGGTCGGTCGCCGCGACCAGTGCGGACAGCGACGGCTGGGAGGTGGTGCCCGCCATCGACGCCACCGCGCCGTCGACCGCGTCCGCGCCCGCGCCGATGGCGGCGAGGTACGTGGCGAGCTGGCCGCCGGCGGTGTCGTGCGTGTGGATGTGCACCGGCAGGTCGAATTCCTTGCGCAGCGCGGAAACCAGGCGCGCCGCGGCGGGCGCGCGCAGCAGCCCTGCCATGTCCTTGATCGCCAGCACGTGTGCGCCCGCACCGACGATCTGCTCGGCCAGCTTGAGGTAGTAGTCGAGCGTGTACAGCTTCTCAGACGGGTCCGACAAGTCCGAGGTGTAGCAGAGCGCCACCTCGGCCACGGCCGTTCCCGTCTCGCGTACCGCCTCGATCGCCGGGCGCATCTGCTCGACGTCGTTGAGCGCGTCGAAGATGCGGAAGATGTCGATGCCGGTGGCCGTGGCCTCCTCGACGAAGGCGTTGGTCACCTCGGTCGGATAAGGCGTGTAGCCCACCGTGTTCCGCCCGCGCAGCAGCATCTGCAGCGCGATGTTCGGCACGGCCTCGCGCAGCTTCGCGAGCCGCTCCCACGGGTCCTCGGCGAGGAACCGCAGCGCGACGTCGTAGGTCGCGCCGCCCCAGCATTCGAGCGAAAGCAGCTGCGGCACCGTGCGCGCGACGACCGGCGCGACGGCCAGCAGGTCCTTGGTGCGCACCCGGGTGGCCAGCAGCGACTGGTGCGCGTCGCGGAAGGTCGTGTCGGTGACGCCGATGGTCGGCGACTCACGCAGCCAGCGCGCGAAACCCTCCGGCCCGAGCTGGTCGAGCTTCTGCTTCGACCCGGCGGGCGGTTCGCTGTTCTTGTCCCACTTGGGCAGTTTGACGTGCGGCTCGATGGTCCGCGGCCGCTCGCCGTGCGGCTTGTTGACCGTCTTGTCGGCGAGGTAGGTCAGCAGCCGGGTGCCGCGGTCGGCGGAGTGCCGCGCGGTCAGCAGGTGCGGGCGCTCCTCGATGAACGAGGTGGTGACGCGGCCTTCGCGGAAGTCGGGATCGTCGAGCACGGCCTGCAGGAACGGGATGTTCGTGGCCACACCGCGGATCCGGAACTCGGCGACCGCACGGCGCGCGCGGCCGACGGCGGTCTTGAAGTCACGGCCACGGCAGGTCAGCTTGACCAGCAGCGAGTCGAAGTGCGCGGAGATCTCGGTGCCCGCGAACGCGGTGCCACCGTCGAGCCGGATACCCGAGCCGCCAGGCGAGCGGTACGCGCTGATCATGCCGGTGTCGGGACGGAAGCCGTTGGCTGGATCCTCGGTGGTGATGCGGCACTGCAGTGCCGCGCCGCGCAGGTACACCTTGTCCTGGGACAGCCCGAGGTCGTCGAGCGTCTGCCCGGACGCGATGCGCAGCTGCGACTGGACGAGGTCGACGTCGGTGACCTCTTCGGTGACCGTGTGCTCGACCTGGATCCGCGGGTTCATCTCGATGAAGACGTGGTTGCCGTCGCGGTCGAGCAGGAACTCGACGGTGCCTGCGTTGCGGTAGCCGATCTGGCGGGCGAACTTCACCGCGTCCGCGCAGATCCGGTCGCGCAGCTCCGGGTCGAGGTTCGGCGCGGGCGCGAGTTCGACGACCTTCTGGTGCCGCCGCTGGACCGAGCAGTCACGCTCGAAGAGGTGGATGACGTTGCCGTCACCGTCGGCGAGGATCTGGACCTCGATGTGGCGCGGCTCGACGACGGCCTTCTCGATGAACACGGTCGGGTCGCCGAACGCCGACTCGGCCTCGCGCGCGGCGGCCTCGATGGACTCGCGCAGCACCTTCGGGTCCTCGACGCGGCGCATACCGCGCCCGCCACCACCGGCGACGGCCTTGACGAACACCGGGAAGCCGAGCTTGCCCGCGGCTTCGACCAGTGCGTCCACATCGGACGATGGCTCGGACGAGCCGAGCACGGGCACCCCGGCCTCACGCGCCGCCTTGACCGCGCGCGCCTTGTTACCCGTGAGTTCCAGGATTTCGGCGCTCGGCCCGACGAACGTGATGCCCGCTTCCTCGCACGCCAGCGCGAGATCGGGGTTCTCGGACAGGAAGCCGTAGCCGGGGTAGATCGCGTCCGCCCCCGCCTTCTTCGCCGCCTGCACGATCTCCTCGACCGAGAGGTACGCGCGAACCGGATGCCCCGGCTCGCCGATCTCGTAGGCCTCGTCGGCTTTCAGCCGGTGCAACGAGTTGCGGTCCTCGTGCGGGAACACAGCCACCGTGCCCGCGCCCAGCTCAAAGGATGCGCGAAACGCACGGATGGCGATCTCGCCGCGGTTGGCGACCAGCACCTTGCGGAACATGCCCGGTCCTTCCCATCTCATCGGATCGGTAGGAGGCGCACGTTACCCGGTCGGTCCCGCTCTCCGGGAGTTCAGTACCAGGTGATGGACATCATCACAACGTCAGTACGGGGTGATGCTCCACGCTCCCGAAGCGCTCACCTGGACGATCGACGGGCCCTTGAGGCCGCCCTTTTCGATCCGGGTGCCGACGAGGTTCGCCGCCTCGAGCCCGCCGACGCCGGTCATCCTGGCGGAGTCCTCGGTCCCCTGGTAGAGGAAGACGGTGTCGCCGGTGCCCGCCGGATCATGGCCGCCCTGGTAGAAGCTGGGCAGCCGGTCGTAGTCGGCCACCGTGAGCGTCCACGCCGAGGTCGCCTTCACCTGGTAGTAGCCGACCGGATCCTCGTCGTCCATGTTGATCCAGCGGGTGCCCTTGTACGGCCCGGTCGCCCGGAAGAGGACGTCACCCCGCGACGTGGTCACGGTCGTCTCACCCTCGCAGCGCGCGCAGTCGAACGTGACGAACCCCGGCTTCGCGGGCCAGGAGGTGAAGACCTGCCCGACTCCCTCGTTGGTGTGCACCTCGGGCTGCCGGAACACGGACGGCATCAGGTACGGGTGGGTGGGCCTGATCCGTCCGGTGTGGACGCGCAGTATCGCCGCATCGCCTTCCACCGTGACCTGGTCGACGATCCAGTCGGCGCCGTTGCTCTCGTCGGCGACCCCACCGTGCTGGTAGACGAGGCCGGCCATCCCTGCCCTCCGCGCCTGCTCGACCACGTCCTGCACGGAGACGTTGGACATCCGCGCCAGCGTGACGCGCGCTTGGTCCTTTTCACCGTCCGACGAGGCCGCGAACCACATGAGGAGAGCGGCGACCACCAGGACGGCCAGCACGACCCACAGCATGGTCCGCTTGCTCTCGGCTTCCTCGGCCCGCTCGATCTGGCTGACGGTCGGCGGCTCCACTCCGATTCCGCGAAGCTGCTCTTCGGTCAGCTTCGCGGGCGGCGCGAACGGATTGTCCTGCGACGGTGTGTACACGTGGTTCTCCCCCATGGCTCACTGACTCATTGGCTTGCCCGGTGATTCATCCGGCGCGGGTCAACGTCGCCCAGACCACGATGAGGGCCAGGACGACCGCGGTGCCGACCCCGAGCCACACCTCGTACCTCCGCTGAACGTCACGCGGAAGGGGGACGACGGGGGCGCGCGGCTTGCCGTCGGCGTGCACCAGCCGCCTCGCCCGGAGCTGAGCCGTGTCCAGTTCGCTGCGATCCAGGAACCCGTCGACGAGCCGGGGATCCTCCTGCGGGATGTGCAAGTACTCCATGAGTCCTCCCCCAAGGTCGCGCTTGCCCCCTACACGCGCGAGACCTGCGAGAGGTTGAGTGCCCAGAATGTGAGCTGGGTCACATGAGGCGATATGGAGAGGCCATCCAGGCGACCGAGCTCACCGTGAGCGCGCCCGACGCGCGGTCCTTGGTGTCCCTGACGTCCACTACGGCATCGACGCGGACCTCGACACACGCGTCGCCGTCAGAACCGCTACGGGTGCTCTTGAGCCAACCCGCGTCTTGTGCGCCTAGTGCGTCGGCAAGGGCGGCACCGGGCCGGGATCCGGTGCCTGGACCGGGGTCAGCGTGTAGAGCAGGCGGTTCGCGGTGCCCTCGGGGACACCGGAGAGCGCGTTCTTCGTGGCGTTGTCGACGAGGCCTTGGGCGACCTCGGCAGGCTTCTTCTCCGGGTTGAGCGAGCGGTACAACGCGGCGGCGCCCGCGACGTGCGCGGCGGCGATCGAGGTGCCGGTGATCGACCCCGCGACCTGGCCGCCCTTGCGCGGCGCGGCGATGTCGACGCCCGGAGCGTAAAGATCAAGCCCTGGGCCGAAATCGGAGGTCGCGGAGACCCGGTCCTGCTTGTCGCTGGAGCCGACGGTCAGCACCTCGGGCACCCTGGCGGGCGAGAGGCCCGCGACGTCGGCGGAATCGCCGCCGGCCGGGACCACGACCGGCATGACCTCGGCCAGCCTCTTCACGGCCGCGTCCAACGCGTCGTTCGGGACACCAGCGATGCCGAGCAGCGCGACCGCGGGCTGCTTCGCGTTCTTGGCCGTCCAGTCGATACCGGCCAGCAGGTTCTCGGTCAGGCCGGTGCCGTCGGCGCCGATCACCCGCACCGGCACGATCGCGGCGCCCTTGGCCACGCCGTACGACTTCCCGCCGACGACCCCTGCCAGCTGAGTGCCGTGGCCGTTGGTGTCGGCGGTGTCGACGCTGTCCTTCTTGAGGAAGTCCTTGCCCTGCTCGACGCGGCCGCCGAAGTCGGCGATCGTGGCGTCCACGCCACTGTCGATGATGTAGACGGTGACGTTCTCGGCTCGCGTTTCGTAGTGATACGCAGAGTCGACACCCTTCGCTTGATCGATTCGGTCAAGCCCCCAGGCGGGTGGATTCGCCTGCTCCCTGACATCGGCTTGGGCAGGCGCGACTGCGGCGAGGGTCATCGCCGCGGTCAACGCCACCGCGAACAGGCCACGTGAGGGTCGAATGCTCATGTCATGCGTCTACTCGTGACTGTCACGCACGGCAACCGGAGACCTGTCCCCTGATCGGGTTTTTCTGCTTGGTTTCATGTGAAACCGCAGGTAGCCGAGGTACGCGAAGGCCACGACGATGAGCGCGTCGACGACATGCGCGAACCACGACACCCTCGGCACTCGCGAAAGCGGGAACAGCACGCCGACCGCGCAGACCACAGTGGACGTCCACAAAGGAGCAGTGCGCGCCCGGATCAGCCCGATGCCGATTGCCAGCAGGCTCAACGGAAAGAGCGGCCCCGGCCAGTAGAAGACGAGGTCCGCCCTGATGCCGAACGTGGTCAGCGCCTGCACGGATTGTTCCCGCGAAAAGGAAAACAGCTCGTCATAGAAGCCGCGCACCCCGAACGCGGCGCCACCGATGGCCCCGTAGACGA
This sequence comes from Amycolatopsis sp. NPDC059657, assembly GCF_042734395.1. Taxonomy (NCBI): domain Bacteria; kingdom Bacillati; phylum Actinomycetota; class Actinomycetes; order Pseudonocardiales; family Pseudonocardiaceae; genus Amycolatopsis; species Amycolatopsis sp. NPDC059657. The sequence continues at coordinate 30,273 of NZ_JBHWEB010000102.1, forward strand.
GCATCAGCTGCACGACACTCGCGTACACCGGCTGCCGCGCGCGCAGTGTTTCGAGCACGCCGATCAGCCCATAGGTCCAGAAGACCAGCGCCAGCACAAGCAAAGTCCCGGTCGCGGCGCTGTAAGTGCCATTGGGACGCCAGAAGAACGTGGACGCGGCGAAGAGCGCGGGCCCGATGACCAGGCACCCGCCCTGCAGCCGGTAAAGGAACTTTTCGCTGTTCATACCGGCAAGTCTTCGCGAACCGGGCACCGGTTTCGTCAGCCGGAGTCGCGTCTTCGCGTACTACGAAGTTGCAGACCCCGGCCGCACGAACCCCGACTCGTAGGCGCGCACGACCAGCTGCGCCCGATCCCTCGTGTCCATTTTGGACAAGATCCTGGACACGTGCGTCTTCGCGGTGGCGAGGCTGATCACCAGCCGCGCGGCGATCTCGTCGTTCGCCAGACCGGCGACGACGAGGCCCAGCACCTCCCGCTCCCGCTCGGTCAGCCGGTCGAGCGGCAGCGGCGGCGCGAGCGCGGCAGGCCGCACCGCGAACTCGGCGATCAGCCGCCGCGTGACCCCTGGCGCCAGCATTCCGTCACCCTCGGCGACCGTCCGCACCCCGCGCACCAGCTCCGCCGGGTCGATGTCCTTGAGCACGAACCCGCTCGCACCGGCCTTGAGCGCACGGTAGACGTACTCGTCGCGGTCGTAGGTGGTCAGTATCAGCACCTTGACCTCGGGCAGTTCGGCCATGATCACGGCAGCGGCCTCGATACCGTCCATCCGGGGCATCTGCACGTCGGCCAATACGACATCCGGGCGATGGTCCCGCGCGAGCCGGACCGCTTCCCGCCCATCGGCCGCCTCCGCGACGACCTCGATGTCCGGCTCACCCAGCATCGTGCGCAACCCGGCACGGACGAGCGCCTGGTCGTCGGCGATCAGCACCCTGATCATCGCGGCAGCTCGGCCCGCACCGCGAAACCATCGCCATCCGGTCCGGCGACACAGGTCCCACCGGCGGACTCGGCGCGCTCCCGCATGCCGCGCAGGCCGTGCCCGCTGTCGACGGCGATCGCCACCTTGTCGTCCCGCTGCTCGACGCGGACGTCCACCGCGGCACCCGGCGCGTGCCGGACGGCGTTGGTCAGCGCCTCCTGCACGATCCGATAGCCCGCCCAGCCGGCCTCCGGCGCGGTGTCGTTCAGCCGGACATCCACCCCGGCCGCCCGCACGTTCGCCACCAGTGCGCCGATCCTCGGCGCGCACTCGGGATCTCGCAACGCTCCCAAGGCTTCGCGCAGCTCGCGCGACGCACTCCTGCTCGCCTCCTTGATAGCTGTGAGCGCGACCTCCGGCTGGATGTCGCGACCGAGCAGCGCCGCGTTGGCCTGCACGCTGATGACCGCCAGGTGATGCGTGACCGAGTCATGCAACTCCCGCGCGATCCGCAGCCGCTCGTCCTGCGCGGCCTTCTCCCGCACCCGGGCACGCCGCACCCGGGTCAACTCGCCCAAGAGGACGACCACGGCCAGCGCACCGGCCACGGCAGCCACCTCGGACCACACGATCCGCTCGCCGAGCAGCAGCACGACGCCTTGCCTCAGCCCGACACAGGCGACCGCGCCGGCCAACGCGACGCGCCTGAGTCCCGCCGCCGCCGCGAAGTACAGCGCGAGCACGAACGGTATGGGCTCGGGCCCACCGGGAAGCCCGAGCGCGTAGTAGGTCGCCATACAGCCCAAGGTCACCGCGAAGACCAGGGCGTAGGCCTGTTCACTCCTCCCGTGCACTCTTCGAGATTACGGCGGCGGGGACGGGCGAACACTGGGGTTTACCGCAGTAATGGCTGTGGAAACCCGCAGGTTCGCGAGCTGGATCGCCGCGTCGAACGCCTGGGAGACCTCGACTTCCGACCACAGGTGCGCATGCCGGATCTTGGTCGCCTTGCTCGTCTTGAGGTCGGTGACGGTGTCCACGGCGCCGAGTTCCGCCTCGAGGCTGCCTTCGGCGGGCTCCCCGAGTTCCTGCTCGTAGACCCGGAACCCGAGCCGCGCGGACTCATCGTTCTCCAGCCCGGTCGTCGTCCCGCCCGCACCGGTCAACGCGAGCGCGAAGTACTCGTCGCCATACCGTTCCGACAGGTAAGAGCCCGCGGACGGCACAGTGTGACCAGGCATGATCTGGAACGGAACCCGCTGCAGGTGTCCATTGTGGATCATGAGGACGATCTTCTGTCCCTGGTCGAGATACTGAACGGTCTCGGCCATGTACTGATCACGCGACGCGCCGGCGATGGGCTTCCCTGCCATCATGGCGCCGATCTCTTTGAGGTAGGTATCCAGCCGAAGCGCACCGGTCGCGAGGTGGATCTCGCGCGGATCGTCAAGGCTGTCACGCAGCTCGGTAAGCACTGCGGTCGCCGTTTCGCTGAGCTTGTCGTAAGGCACAAGGGCGCTGTTCAACGCCGAGTACGGAGCAGTCGCTTCGATCGCTTGCCGAGCCAGCGGCGAATCAATGGCCGCGAGCGCGTTGAGTGGCGATCCCCCTGACCCCGGAACATCAAGCCCGGAGTAGCGGATGTCCTGGCTGCGCAGCCAGGACAGCATCTCGTGCATCTCAGGCGAATCACCCAGCCCGAAGGTGAACCCGTCGCGCCCGATCTCGGCGACGTCACCGGCCCCGCCCCGCAGCCACGCGTCGACCTTCGCGCCCTCCGCGAACCCCGACTCGAACCCCAGCGTGCTGAACCCCTTCGCCCGCAGCCTCCGCAGCAGCCGGTGCCGGATGACCCCGAACTCGTGAATGTGGTGGTTGTTCTCCCCGATGGCGACGATCCGGGCATCCCCGATCAGATCGATGACGCCATCCAGCTCACTGTCCTGCATACTGGGCACACTAACGCAACAGGAGTAGCAATTGGCAACCGAGTTACCAGGCACCACCCGCCCCGGCGGCCGCACCGAACGCACCCGTCAGGCAGTACTCCACGCCACCCTCGCCGAACTGGCCGCCCACGGCTACGCGGGACTCACGGTCGACGCGGTCGCCGAACGCTCCGGCATCCACAAGACGACGATCTACCGCCGCTGGGGCTCGGCCGAAGGCCTCGTCGCGGCCGCGCTCGGCCTCGGCAGCGAAGACGACTGGCAAGCCCCCGACACCGGCTCCCTCCGCGGCGACCTGGCCGCGTTGCTCGGGGAACTGGTGGACTACTTCACCGATCCCGCGTTGCTGGCGCTACCCACAGCCTCGGTCTCGGCGGCCTTTCTCTCGGAACGCGCGGCCGACGCCTTGCGCGACTTCTACCGGGACCGGCATGCGCGGTCGGCCGTGGTGGTCAGCCGCGCCATCGCCCGCAAGGAGGCTCCGGCGAATACCGACGCCGTCGAAGTCATCCGGGCGGCTTGCGGGCCGCTGTTCTACCGGCTCTTCATCTCCCGGGAGTCGGTGGACCGGGCCGTCTCCGACGGCATCGCGCGCTCCGTGGCACTCGCGGCCGCCGCGGGCGCCTACGCCTTGGAGTCGTGGGGCGGGGCGTGGGGGGGGTGGGC
>NZ_JBHWEB010000103.1:0-20926 GCF_042734395.1 Amycolatopsis sp. NPDC059657
CCGGCCATACCACTCACGACCCCGGCTCAGGCTGAGTCGCGTGGGATGAGGCGGGTCTCGAGGACCGTGCAGCGCGGTGAGACCGCGCCGTCGATCATCGCCAGCAGGTCGGCCGTCATCCGGACACCCATCTCCTCGACCGGCTGCCGGACGGTGGTGAGCGCCGGATCCGTGCGGCGGCCGATCGGCAGGTCGTCGAAGCCGATGACGGCGACGTCGCCTGGCACCTTCCGGCCCGCGCGGCGGAGCGCGCACAAGGCGCCGACCGCCATCAGGTCGGATGCGGCGAAGATGGCGTCGACGTCGGGGCGGCGCTCCAGCAGCTGGGCCGCAGCGTGTTCGCCGGACGCCTGGCCGAAGTCGCCGAACAGCACGAGGCCCTGGTCGTGACGGCCCGCTCGCATCATCGCCTGCCGGTAGCCGTGCAGCCGGTCAACGCCCGCGGTCATGTCCTGGGGCCCGGCGATGGTCGCGACCGTGCGCCTGCCGGCGTCGATCAGCCGCTGGGTGGCCAGCCGCGCGCCGCCGCGGTTGTCCACGTCCACATAGGAGTATTGCCCTTCGTGGACCGGGCGTCCGCCGAACACCACCGGGATGCCGAGCCAGCCGAAGTCGAGCGGGCGGCGGGCGTGCATGCCGACGACCAGCGCGCCGTCGACATGCCCGCCGTCGAGGTGCCGCAGCAGCGGTGCCTGGTAGTTCTCCGCCGCGCCCGCGGTGAGCAGCACGAGCTGCAGGCCTGCCGCGGCCAATTCCCTGCCGACCCCGCTCGCGATGCGCGGGAAGTAGGGATCGGTGAACAGGCGCGGCACTTCCTCGCACACCACCAGCGCGATCGAACCGGTGCGGCCCCCGCCCGCCCGCGCCGCCCGTTGCCTGGCGTAACCCAGCGCCCGGATGGCCGACTCGACCTGACTGCGCTTTTCCGGGCTCACCTTCGGGAACCCGTTGAGCACGCGGGAAGCGGTCGCGGTCGACACCCCGGCCGCCCGCGCGACGTCGGCGAGCGTCGGCTGGAGTTCGAACGATTCGGCGGAGGACATCTCAGGAGCGCTGCGGCTGGAACCGCTGGTTGGCGCTGCCGGTGCTCGTCCATTGGGAGATCCGCCCGCCGTCGGCGGTCGAGACGCCCCAGACATCCATCGCCAGTCCGCTGAGCCGGTTCACCAGGCTCACCGAGCCGCCCTGGTCGACCACCCGCCATTGCTGACCGGTGGCGTTGGAATCCGGCTGCTGGCTGATGTCCGCCCCACTGTTCGAACTCGCCACCTGCAGCACCAGTCCGCTGTGTCTCGCTTTGATCCGGTAGTAGCCGCCACCCGAATCGACGAAGGTGAACTGCTGGTTGAGGCCACCGGTGGCCGCCCACTGCTGCAGGAGCGCACCGGCCGCCGTCGAGGCGCCGCTGATGTCCATGAGCTTGCCGCTGTGCTGCGCCGCCAGCGTGTAGTTCACCCCGGTCTCGATCGGGGTGCCCGGCGTCGGGGTGGTGGAGCCGAACTGCGTGATGAACTTCCACACCTCGCCCGACGTCCAGGTCTGCCAGCCGTCGCAGGTGCACCCGTCCCTCGGGCCCGGGTCGTGCCCGGCGCCGTCGAACGCGGCCCACACCACCGGATACCCGGCCCGGCAGCCGGAGTAGGCGGTGACGATGTGGGTCAGGCTGCCATTCGCGGGCTCCGGAGGATTCGTCGGCGCGCAACCGTTGTTCCTGACGAAGGTGTCGCGCAGTCCCCGTCCCTGGGCGATGGGCAGCACGTTGTCCCGGATACCGTGAAGGCCGATGTACGCGACCGGCTGGGTGCCGCCGGCGCAGCCGCTGAGGTTCGCTCCGGAATAGACGGCGACCGCGCGGAAGACCGTGGGCCTGGCGCACGCGAGCGCGTAGCTCATGGCGCCGCCGTAGCTGAACCCGCCTGCGAAGACCTGCGCCGTGTCGACGCACAGTGCCGCTTCGAGCTGCCTCAGCAGGTCGTCCACAAAGGTCACATCCTGGCCGCCGGGGTTACCCCAGCCGCCGCCGTTTCCTTGCGGAGCGACGAAGATCGTGCCGTTGTTCGCGTTGTCGGCCAGCCGCCTGAGCCCGTAGTAGGACCAGTTGTAGCCGTCGGTCCCGCCGGAGTCGACGTCGTTGGCGCTGCCACCCCGCCAGTGGAAACCGAAGATCAGCCGGTACGGGTGATTGTTGTCGTAGCCTGCCGGAACCCGCACGATGTAGCTACGGTTCTGCCCGCCGCTCTGAATGGTGTGCGCACCGCTGGCCAGGCCGGGGGCTTTCCCACACCCCGCGGACCCGGCCAAGGTCGTCGCGGCCTGCGCGGTGGCGTTCGGAGCCAGGGCGAGCAACACCCCGATCACGATGGAAACCACCAGAGATCTACACCTCACCATTACCTGACTCCCTCTGCTGCTGGAACAGCGTTGTCCACTGCTGATTGGCGCCGTGGTTGCAGGTCCACAGGATCACCTTGGTGCCATTGGCCGTTCCGGCGCCGGACGCGTCCAGGCAGAGTCCGGATTGGACATTCGTGATGGTGCCGTCGGAGTGGGTACTCCACTGCTGGGCGGTTCCGCCGCCGCAGTCACCGATGACCGCCCTCGCTCCCGGCGAGGTCGCGTCGGCGGCGAGGCATTTGCTCCCGTATACCTGTAACTGCTTGGCCGCGGTGGTGGTCCACCGCTGGTTCGCCCCGCCACCGCAATCCCACAGCACCACCTGCGTGCCGTTGGACTGGGACTGGTTCGGGACGTCCAGGCACCGGCCAACCGCCACCTGACGCACCGGACCGCCGGTGGTGCCGCCGCCGGTGTCGAGGCCGAGGAAGGAGATGGCGTAGGCGAGCATCCCGGCCTGCGGCAAGGTGTGGCCGGTGCCCGAAATACTGATGCCTTCAACCGTCGCCTGGGTACCGGTGGCGCCGTAACGGTTCCGCGTCCAGGACGACTGCGGGTGATCGGTGAACGACGGCGTCTGGTTGAGGCCGCGAAGATTGGTCCACTGCTTGATTTCCTCGCCGTAGTTGGGATAGGCGAGCACGGTGTCCTGGTTCCCGTGCCACAGCTGCATCCTCGGATAGACACCGGAGTAGCCGGGGTACATCGAGCGAGCCAGATCGCCCCACTGCTGCGGGGATTTGACGATGTTCCCGCCGGAGCACTGGCCGTTCCACATCGAGCCGTCGCTGGTCGCGAAACATCCGGCAGGCACGCCGGAAAACGCGGCGCCCGCGGCGAACACATCCGGGTACTCGGCGGCGAGGACGTTCGTCATCATGGCCCCCGACGAGAAGCCGCTGACCACGATGCGGCCAGGGTCCACGTTGTACCGCTGCCGGGCCCAGGCCACCATCGACATGATGCCGGTCGAGTCGCTGCCTCCGTTGCGGGTGAGGCCCGCTCTCGTGGACACGTCGAAGCAGTGCCCGTCACGGGTCGCCTCGGGCACGACGATGACGTAGCCGTACCGATCGGCCGCCGTCGCGTAGTCGTGCCCGTTGCCGTTGAACACCGCTCCGGCCGAACCGCCGCAGAAGTGCACCAGTACGAGCAGCGCCGGCTTGGGCGCCACCGTGTCGGGTGCGTACACGTACATGTTGAGGTGGGTCGGGTTGGTGCCGAAGTCGCCGACCCTGGTCAACGTCGCCGCGGCGGCCGGAGTGGCCAGGATCGGCAGCAGCACCAGCACCGCCAGCAGCGCTCGGATCATCCGGCTCATCGCAGACTCCATTGCTGGTTGGCCTGCCCGCCGCAGGACCAGAGAATGATCTTCGTACCGGCGGCCGTTCCCTGCCCGGACGCGTCGGCGCACAAGTTCGACTGCACACCGGTAATCGAATTGTTAGCGTTAACAGACCACTGCTGATTAACCTGCCCGTTGCAGTCCCAGATGATCACCTGGGTGCCGTTGCTCGTTCCCCGGCCCGACGCGTCCAGGCATTTGTTCCCGTACACCATCAGCTGCTTGCCCGCGGTGTAAGTCCACAACTGTTTCGCCTGACCGGCGGCGCAGTCACCCAGCCGCGCCTGAGTCCCGTTCACCGCGTCCGGCACCTCCACACAGCGGCCCGATTGCGCGCCCACTAGCTGTTTCCCTGACGGAGGCGGTGGCGTGGTGACCGAGCAGTCCGCGGGTATCGCGCCTGCCGCGGTCCGGATCCCGCCCAGCAACAGGCGCAGGAAGTTCGGCTCGCTGAAGCTTTCGACGGTGTGGCCCATGCCGGTGTACCAGGAGCGGCCGCCATCGAAGTCGTGGCACCAGGTCGTCGGATGATCCGCGCCCATCGTGCCGCCCGAGTAGCTGGACTCGTCGAGCGTGGTCAGGACATGGACGGCCGACCGGGGGTTGGCGCGGAAGTCGTACCACTCGTCGTATCGGGTGAACTGGGCGGGCAATCCCTGAGTGGACGGGTGGTTCCGGTCCTCGACCTTGACCACCGCGTTCTGCTGCGCGGGATGCTGCTTGAAGTAGGCGCCGACCAGCTGGCCGTACCAGGCCCAGTCGTACCCGCTGTCGGAGGCGGCGTGGACACCGGCGAACCCGCCGCCGTGCTGGATGTACCGCCGGAAGGCGTCCTTCCCCGCTTGCGTGCCGACCGGGTCACCGGTCGAGGACAGGAAGACCACGGCGGCGTATTGGGCCAGGTTGGCGTCGGTGAACTTGGCGTCGTCCTCGGTGGCGTCCACCGCGAAGTCGTTCTGCTGGCCCAATTGCCGGATCGCGGCGATCCCGGCCGGAATGGAGTCGTGCCGGAAGGCGGTGGTCTTGGAGAACACCAGCACACGAAAGGCGGGCGCCGCAGGCGAAGCCGAAGCCGTCGCGGGTACCGAGATCGCCAGTAACGTTGCGGCGAAAAGAACAGCCGCGCGCAGAGTACGAGACGACATTGTCACGGGTACTCCTCTTCAGGAGTGCGGGGAGCGCGGGAGTGCGCGTCGTGAATTCGTTCAGGTACCGAAACTCACGCGATAAGTACGATCTAGCACTCATCGTCTAGCACCCTACCTCGCTTCCGGGCTACTTGGTCAATACCTGACAGTGCGGTGTGAAACTTACATCCCCCGGCGAGCGAAGGCGTCGAATACCGGCGATAAGCCCGCACATCGCTTGACGCCCCGGCAGGCCACTGCTCTCATGGATCACCGCGACGAACGTAAGCCCGACAACAACAATCGCCTGTCGAATCTGTCGAAATCCGGGCGCGGTCCGCACCACATGAGTCAGACACATCCTGCACAACGGAGTGGGGTTGCCGATGAGGGGCTCAGTCCACTCTGGACAGTCGAACACCCATCCAGTGATCACGGCGTCGGTGCCCCTGCTCGGCGGCGCAGCAATCCGGAGAGGTACGAACATGCCGCCGTACACCAGATCCGTGCTCGCCGTGCTCGCCGCGGCCGCCTTCGCGGGGACCGCGTTCGCCGCGCCTCCGGCCAGCGCCGCGACCGTCACGATCACCGTCGCCCCGAACGGGAACGACACCAACCCCGGCACCCCTGACCAGCCGGTCGCCACCCCGGCCAAGGCCCAGCAACTGGCCCGTGCCCAGTCCGCGGCCAACGACGTGGTCGTCCAGCTCGCCGGTGGCACGTACCGGCTGTCCGCACCGCTGACGTTCACCAGCGCGGACTCGGGACAGAACGGCCATACCGTCACCTGGCAGGCCGCGGCAGGCCAGACGCCGATCCTCTCCGGTGGCACCCAGGTCACCGGCTGGACGGTGCAGGACTCCGGCCAGAACATCTGGGTCGCGCCGGTGCCCCAGGGTGCCGACTCCCGTCAGCTCTTCGTCGACGGCGCGCTCGCACCGCGTGCTTCGATCCCGATCTCCCGGGGCGACGTGCGGATCACCACCAGCGGTATGACCATCACCAACCCGGCGCTGAACTACCTCGCCACGCTGCCGGGGCAGAACCGGATCGAGGTGCAGAGCCAGAACTCGTTCACCGACCGGTACTCCCCCGTCGACCGCATCAGCGGCACCACGATCACCATGCAGCAACCCGCGTGGAACAACAACAACTGGGGTTACGACACGCTCGCCAAGCCGTTCGGCGGCGGCCAGCTGTTCCTCGAGAATTCCTACTCCTTCCTCAAGAACACCGGCCAGTGGTACCTGGATCCGCAGGCGGGACGGCTCTACTACAAGGCGCCTTCCGGCTGGGTGCCAGGCAGCCATGACGTCGAACTGCCACGCCTGACCTCGCTGCTGCGGGTCAGCGGCAGCTATGACAACCCCGCGCGCAACATCGCGTTCAAGGGACTGCACTTCGAGCACACCACCTGGCTCACCCCGGGGACTTCGGTCGGGTACGCCAACCAGCAGACCGGCACGTTCATCTCGTCCGCGTACCCCATGCCGTCCGACTTCCTGAGCTCGTGTCAGTCGGGCTGCCCGCAGTTCGAGGGCGCCCGCAACGGCTGGGCACAGGCTCCCGCCGCCGTCCAGGTCTCGGCCGCCACCGCGATCACCTTCAGCGACAACACCTTCGCCCATCTCGGCCAGGTGGCGCTGGGCATCGGCAACGACGCGAACGCCCACGCCACGGGCATCGGACTCGGCACGTCGTCGATCACGGTGGACCACAACACGTTCACCGAGAACTCGGGCGGGGGCATCGTGGTCGGCGGCGTGCGCCCCGACGCGCACCACCCGTCCAATCCCGCGATGACCAACAGGGACATCACCCTCTCCCGCAACACGGTGACCAGAGTCGCCTTGGACTACCGGGAAATGGCGGGCATTCTGACGACCTACGTCACGCACGCCGTCATCACGCACAACGACGTGTCCAATCTGACCTACGACGGCATCGACGTCGGCTGGGGCTGGGGCGCCAACGACCAGGGCGGCAGCCAGGACTACCGCAACCGCGGCCTGTACAACTACCAGCCGGTCTACACCACGCCGACGACACTGCGGGACACGGTCGTCAGCTACAACCGGGTGCACGGCACCAAAAAGCTCATGCACGACGGCGGAAGCATCTACAACCTCTCCGCCAATCCCGGCAGCTCCATCGACCACAACCACATCTTCGACAACAATCGCACGGTCGGCCTGTACCTCGACGAAGGCTCCCGCTACGTCAAGCTGACCGCCAACGTGATCCAGGACAGCGGGGTCTGGGCCTTCACCAACGCCAGCGGCACCAACAACACCAACGACAGCACGTTCAGCGGCAACTGGTTCAACGGCGGCGCGACCAACGTGGCCACCGGCCCGCCGCACAACAACGTCCTCACCGGAAACGTCCAGGTGAGCGGCACCAACTGGCCCGCCGCCGCACAACAGGTCATCGCAGGCGCGGGCACCGGAACCAGCGGGCCGGTCGGGGGCCAGGTGCGCGCGGTTGGTGCCGGCAAGTGTCTCGACGTCAACGGGGCCACCACCACCCCAGGCACCCAGCTGCAGATCTGGGACTGCAACAACGGCTCCAACCAGGCATGGGCCAGCACCGCGGCCGGTGAGCTGACCGTCTACAGCGGCGACAGCACGCGGTGCATGGACGCTTACGGCCAAGGCGGCGCGGGCACCAAGGTCGTCATCTGGAACTGCAACGGCCAGCCCAACCAGAAGTGGACGTTCAACGCCAACGGGACCATCACCGGTGTCCAATCAGGACTGTGCGTGGACGTCACCGGCGGCGGGACCGGGAACGGCACCCTGATCCAGCTCGCCACGTGCACCGGCGCGAGCAACCAGAAGTGGACCCGAAGCTGACCGAAAGACCCTTCTCCGGAGAGGTTCCCGCCATGTCTTCGTCCTCGTTCGAACTGTCGCGGCGCACACTGCTGGCACTGGCCGGGGCCGCCGCGGCCGTCAACGTGTTCCGTGGCCGCGCCGCCTGGGCCACCGAGGGCCCGAGCAGCTACACCCCGAGCTGGGCGTCGGTCGACCAGCACCCGCCCGCGCCGGAATGGTTCCAGGACGCGAAGTTCGGCATCTACTACCACTGGGGCGTGTTCAGCGTTCCCGCGTACGCGAACGAGTGGTACCCGCGCAACATGCACATCGGCGGGTCGAACGAGAACAATCACCACAAGGCGGTGTACGGCGATCCCTCGGCGTGGCCGTACCACAACTTCATCAACGGCGCCCGCGACAAGGCGGGCAACTGGGTCCAGTTCGCGCCGAAACTGAAGTCCGCGGGCGGCAACTTCGATCCCGACGAGTGGGCGCGGCTGTTCGCCGACGCCGGCGCGAAGTTCGCGGGCCCGGTCGCCGAGCACCACGACGGGTACTCGATGTGGAACAGCAGCGTCAACGAGTGGAACTCGGTGCGCACCGGCCCTCGGCTGGACCTGGTGCGGCTGCACGCCGACGCGATCCGGGCACAGGGCCTGAAGTTCATGGTCTCGCTGCACCACGAGTACAACTTCGGCGGCTACTACCAGTTCGTGCCGCGGCAGCCGGACGCCAGCCTCCGCAAGCTGTACGGCCAGCTGGACTGGGCCGCGGAGCAGCAACTGTGGCTCGCCAAGCTCAAGGAGGTCATCGACGGCTACCAGCCCGACCTCATCTGGCAGGACGGCGGCCTGTCCGCGCTCGACGAGTCGTACCGGCTGAACTTCCTCGCCTACTACTACAACAAGGCGGTCGCCTGGAACAAAGACGTCGTCGCCACCTACAAGGACGGGTTCAACACCCGCGGCGAGGTCTACGATTTCGAGCGCGGCGGCCCGGCGGACCTGCTGAACCCGTTGTGGCTCACCGACGACAGCATTTCCAGCTCCAGCTGGTGCTACACCGCGGGCATCGGCTACTACTCGCTCAAGGCCGTGCTGCACTCGCTGATCGACCGGGTCAGCAAGAACGGCAACATGCTGCTGAACATCGCCCCGATGGCCGACGGCACCATCCCCGGCGGGCAACGCACGATCCTGCTCGGCATGGGCGATCACCTCAAGCGGTTCGGCGAATCCCTCTACGGCACCCGCGCCTGGGCGGCGTACGGCGAAGGCCCGACCAAGATGGGCGGCGGCTCGTTCACCACGCCGGTGGAAGGGACCAGCACCGACATCCGTTTCACCCGCAGCAAGGACAACACCGTCTTGTACGCGACCGTGCTGGGCTGGCCAGGAAGCACGTGCCGCATCACGACACTCGGCTCGAACCGGATCAACCTGGGCAACCTCGCGTCGGTCCAGCTGCTCGGCCCGAACGCGGGCAACGCCACCACACTGCCCGGCCGCATCCAGGACGGTTCCGGGCTGCACATCCAGATGCCCTCGTCCGCCCCGCCGTTCACCGCGCTGGCGTACGTGGTGAAGCTGACGTTCTCCGGCCAGATCCCCGCACTCGGCTCCGGCCCGGTGCCGACCGGCTGGGCCAGGATCGCCAACGCCGCCACCGGACTGGTGCTCGACAGCGGGGGCACCGTCGCGTCCGGCTCGCAGCTCAAGCAGTGGAACTGGGACGGCAGCACGAACCTGCAGTGGCAGCTCGTCGACGCCGGCGGCGGCTATGTCCGGATCGTCAACCGCACCAACGGGATGGTCGCCGACAGCTGGGGCAACAGTGCCAACGGCGCCACCTGCCTGCAGGCGCCGTGGAACGGTGGCGTCAACCAGCAATGGCGGCTCAACAACCTCGGCAACGGCCGGTACCAGATCATCAACCGGGGCACCGGCACCGCGCTCGACGGCATGGGCAACTCCGCCGCGGGCGCACCCGCGAACCTGTGGGCACCCAACAGCAGCCCCAACAACCAGTGGAGCATCACCGGCAGCGCCGGCCGACGCTCTTGACCGGCCGCTTGCGTCGCCTCTACTGTCTAGACACTTTCACTGAATGTTAGCGATAACATTCTTGCCGGGAAGGGTCGACGATGACCTCTGCACGTGGCCGGTTCAGACGACTCGCAGCCGCGGTGGCACTCGCGCTCAGCGCCGGGCTGGTGGCCGCACCCGCCTCCGCCGCGCCGGAACCGGAGTCGAAGGGGCAAGCGCCGTACGCGGGCTACGCCTTCTTCTACTTCACCGGGGAAGGCACGGAAAACGGTGAGCAGATCTACCTCGCCACCAGCCGTGGCAACGATCCGCTGAAGTTCGACGAGCGCAACGACGGCAAGCCGGTGCTCACCTCCGGGCTCGGCGACAAGGGCGTCCGCGACCCGTTCGTCATCCGCTCCCCCAAGGGCGACAAGTTCTACCTGCTCGCCACCGACCTGAAGATCTACGGCAACGGCGACTGGGACAAGGCCCAGCGGCACGGCAGCCGGTCGATCATGGTCTGGGAGTCGTCCGACCTGGTCCACTGGTCCCAGCAGCGGGCCGCCCAGGTGTCACCCGCGACCGCGGGCAACACCTGGGCGCCGGAGGCCTACTGGGACGCCAAGCGCGGTGAGTTCGTGGTGTTCTGGGCGTCCAAGCTGTACGCGGAGAACGATCCAGGCCACACCGGCTCCAGCTACAACCGGATGATGTACGCGACCACCAAGGACTTCGTCACCTTCAGCGCGGCCAAGGTGTGGGTGGACCCGGGGTACTCGGTCATCGACTCGACCGTCATCCAGGACAAGGGCACGTACTACCGCTTCACCAAGGACGAACGCGATCCTGGCTCGTCCAACCCCTGCAGCAAGTTCATCGTCGAGCAGAAGGCCACCGACCTGCTGGACCTGTCCTACGACTTCGTGTCGGAATGCATCGGCAAGGGAAATCCGGGCATCAGCCACGGCGAAGGACCGACGGTGTTCAAGTCGAACACCGAGAACAAGTGGTACCTGTTCATCGACGAATTCGGCGGCCGTGGCTACGTCCCGTTCGAGAGCACCGACCTCGCGAGCGGCAAGTGGACGATGTCGGCCGGCGCGCAGCTGCCCGCCTCGCCAAGGCACGGCACGGTCCTGCCGATCACGAAGGCCGAACACGACCGGCTCTCCGGCGGTCCCGTGAAGCCGGTGAAGGCCGACAAGGACGGCCTGGTCGCCCACTGGCGGCTCGACACGCGCTCGGGCACGACCGCCAAGGACGAGACCGGGCACGGTTACACCGGCACGCTCTCCGGCGACGTGACCTGGTCCGGTGGCGCGCTCTCCTTCGGCGGCACGAATGGGTACGTCGACCTGCCCGACAACATGCTGGCGGGCGCGGACGCCGCCACCGTGGCCGCGGACGTGTACATCGATCCCGCCCAGTCCGTGCCCTATTTCCTCTACGGCTTCGGCAACACCGGGCCGTCGGGTGCCGGAAACGGCTATCTGTTCGGCACCGGCGGCACCGCCGACAACGGGCTCAGAGCCGCGATCTCCAGCGGCGACTGGCGGTACGAGCAGACCGCGGCGGCACCCGGCGGGCTCTCCCGGGCCGCTTGGCACAACATCGCCTACACCATCGGCGGCGGCAAAGCGGTCCTCTACGTCGACGGTGCCGCCGTCGCACGCAACGACACCACGACACTCAAGCCATCGGACATCGGCGGCGGCCGCACGACGGCCAACTACCTCGGCCGTTCCCAGTACACCGCCGACCACTACTTCACCGGCAAAATGAAGGACGTCCGCCTGTACAACCGGGCGCTGACCGCGGGCCAGATCGCGGCGCTACCGGCCAACGCGACGACGATCCGGTCGGTGACACTGCCGGAGCTGAAGGTCCCCGCGATCATCGACCCGGAAGCGGGCACGGTGGTGCTGCCGGTCAAACCGGACACCGACCTCCGCCGCCTTGCGCCTTTGGTCGAGGTGGCGCCAGGCACGACCACCACACCGCGCAGCGGAACACGCGTCGACCTGAGCAAGCCGATCACCTATCGCGTCAAGGCTCCAGGCGGCAACAGTCGCGTGTGGACGGTCAGCGCCCGCGAGCTGCGCACACCGCTGGTGCCCGGCCTCAACGCGGATCCGAACATCGCGGTCTTCGGCGGGACCTACTACCTCTACGCCACCACCGACGGCTTTCCCGGCTGGGGCAGCACGACCTTCTCGACGTGGTCGTCCAAGGACATGGTGAACTGGACCGACCACGGCGTCGCACTCGACCTCGGCCCCGGCGTCTCCTGGGCCGACAAGAACGCCTGGGCGCCGACAATCGCCTACCGCGACGGCAAGTACTACTTCTACTTCTGCGCCGAGGCCAAGATCGGGGTCGCCGTGAGCGACTCCCCGACCGGTCCGTTCGTCGATTCCGGTCAGCCGCTCATCAGCCGCAACCCCGACGGTAGCGGCCAGGCGATCGACCCCGCGGTGTTCACCGACGACGACGGCCAGTCCTACCTGTACTGGGGCAACGGGGCCGCCTACGTGGTCCCGCTGAACAAGGACATGACCTCGTTCGACCCCGCACAGGTACGGCGGATCCAGGGCCTCACGGACTTCCGCGAAGGCCTGTTCATGGTCAAGCGCAACGGAACGTACTACCTGAGCTGGTCGGTCGACGACACCGGCAGCGAGAACTACCGCGTCGCGTACGCCACCTCGAGCAGCCCGGCTGGCCCGTTCACCAACCGCGGCGTGATCCTGCGCAAGGACCTCTCACTCGGTATCAAGGGCACCGGCCACAGCTCGATGCTGCGGGTGCCCGGCACGGACGAGTGGTACATCGCGTATCACCGGTTCGCCATCCCCGGCGGCGACGGCACCCACCGCGAGACCACGGTGGACAAGCTGACCTTCACCCCGGACGGGACGATCGCGCCGGTCATCCCCACGCTCGAAGGGATCGCCCCTCGGCCGATCACAGGGTGAAGGGCTCGGTTGGCTATGAAGTGAGGGGGTCCTTGGGTGCGTAGTACGCACTCGGGGGCCCCCTCACTTCGCGATGTGGTCGTGAGTGATCGCGACGGCTATCGAGGGGAAGGCGAAATGTGGCGTGCCCAGGGCAGCTGGATGAGGGCCTCCCTCACCCAAGCCCGGGCCACTCGCGCGGGGCGGGCGAGCCTGCCGAGAGAGAGGTCGTGAGTGTTTAGACCGGTTAGAACCGGCCGTACCACTCACGACCTCTCTGGCCGGGCTCCGCAAGACGGGCTCGGAGGCGGGCCGGCGGCGTAAGGCCCGCCTCCGAGGTTCAGGTGGCGACGCGGGCGCGGCGCTTGGTCCACACGTCGTAGGCGACCGCGGCGAGCAGTACGAAGCCCTTGACCAGGTTGACGCTCTCGGTCGGGGCGCCGATCAGGGACATGCCGTTGTTGATGACGCCCATGATGAGGCCGCCGGTGATCGCGCCGATCACCTTGCCGACCCCGCCCTGCACGGCGGCGCCGCCGATGAAGGCCGCCGCGATGGCGTCGAGCTCGAACATGGTGCCCGCCGTCGGCCCGGCCTGGTTGAGGCGCCCGGCGACGATGATGCCTGCGAGCGCGGACAGCACGCCCATGTTCACGAAGATCCAGAACGTCACCGCCTTGACCTTCACACCGGACAGCGTCGCGGCCTGCAGGTTGCCGCCGATGGCGTAGATGTGCCGTCCGAACACCGCGCGCGTCGTGACCAGCGAGTAGCCGATCGCCAGCACCGACAACAGGATCAGCACCCACGGCAGGTTCTTGTACCTGGCCAGCTGCACCACCACGAACAGCACCACCGCGGCCACCGCGGCGATCTTCAGCACGAACATCGGCAGCGGGTCGACCTCTTGGAGGTAGCGCTGCCGTGCCGCGCGCTTGCGGGTCTGGGAGACGGCCGCGCCTGCGATGACCGCGACGCCGAGCAGCAGGCTGACCAGGTCGGCGCCGCCGAGCGGGCCGAGGCCGATGTTGCCGAGGTAGCCGCCGGTGAAGCCGTTCGCCAGTGTGCGCACCGAGTCCGGGAACGGGCCGATCCCCTGGTTTCCCAGCACCGACAGGGTCAGCGCCCGGAAGATCAGCATGCCCGCCAGCGTCACGATGAAGGCGGGCAGGCCGAAGTAGGCCACCCAATAGCCTTGCCACGCACCGATCACCGCGCCCGCCAGCAGCGTGATGAGGAGCGCGAGCGGCCAGGCCATGTGCAGGTCGACCATCAGCACGGCCGAGATCCCGCCGGTCAGCGCCACCACCGAACCGGCGGACAGGTCGATGTGCCCGGCGATGATGATGAGGATCATGCCGATGGCGAGGATCAGCACGTACGAGTTCTGCACGATGAGGTTCGAGATGTTCTGCGGTTCCAGCAGCGAGCCGCCGGTGAGGACCGTGAACAGCACGACGATCAGCGCGAACGCGACGTAGATCCCGCTCTGGCGCGGGTTGAACGAGATCCGTTTCGGCGCTTCGGCCGGGGCCTGCACGGCCTCTTCCGGCGCACCGGTGACAGCGGTACTCATGGCCTTACTCCTGTTCCCTGGTCATCGCGCGCATCAGGCCTTCCTGAGTCGCCTCGGACCGCTCGACCTCACCGGTGATCCGCCCGCCCGAGAGCGCGTAGATCCGGTCGCACAGGCCCAGCAACTCGGGCAACTCGGAGGAGATGACCAGCACGGCCTTTCCTTCGTCGGCGAGGCGGTTGATGATCGTGTAGATCTCGTACTTCGCGCCGACGTCGATACCGCGGGTCGGCTCGTCGAGGATCAGCACGTCCGGATCGGTCAGGATCCATTTGGACAGCACGACTTTCTGCTGGTTGCCGCCGGACAGCGTGCCGGTCACGCTGAGCACGTCCGGGGCCTTGATGTTCATGCTCTTGCGGAACTCCTCCGCGACGCGATGCTCCTCGTTGTCGTGCACCCAGCCCCGCCGGGCCAGCTTGCCGAGTGCCGCCGCGGAGATGTTGCGCTTGATGTCCTCGATGAGGTTGAGCCCATAGCGCTTGCGGTCCTCGGTGGCGTAAGCGATCCCGTTCGCGACGGCGTCACCGACGGACCGGAGCTGGATCTCCTTGCCATGCTTGAACAATCGCCCGGAGATGTCCGTGCCGTACGACCGCCCGAACACGCTCATCGCGAGTTCGGTGCGCCCCGCGCCCATCAGCCCGGCGAGGCCGACGATCTCGCCCCGGCGCAGGGTCAGGTTCGCCCGGTCGACCACCACACGTCCATGCTGGGTTCCACTGTGGACGGTCCAGTCCTCGATCCGGAGCACCTCTTCGCCGATCCGCGGTTCGTGCGGCGGGAAGCGGTGTTCCAGTGTGCGGCCGACCATCCCGGCGATGATCCGGTCCTCGGTCACCTCCGCGGCGTCGAGTGTCTCGATGGTCCGGCCGTCACGCAGGATGGTGAGCGAGTCGGCGATCGCGGCGATCTCGTTGAGCTTGTGCGAGATCAGCACCGAGGTGACGCCTTCGTCGCGCAGGCCGCGCAGCAGGTCGAGCAGGTGCGCGGAGTCGTCGTCGTTCAACGCCGCGGTCGGCTCGTCGAGAATGAGCAGTTTGACCTTTTTGGACAGTGCCTTGGCGATCTCGACCAGCTGCTGCTTGCCGACGCCGAGGTCGAGCACCGGC
Organism: Amycolatopsis sp. NPDC059657; assembly: GCF_042734395.1. Taxonomy (NCBI): domain Bacteria; kingdom Bacillati; phylum Actinomycetota; class Actinomycetes; order Pseudonocardiales; family Pseudonocardiaceae; genus Amycolatopsis; species Amycolatopsis sp. NPDC059657. The sequence continues at coordinate 15,355 of NZ_JBHWEB010000103.1, forward strand.
GTCACCGGGTTCTCCCGCAGGCCGACCCGGCGCATCAGCTCGCCGGCGTCGCGGTTCGTGCGGTTCCAGTCGATCAGGCCGCCACGTGCCTGCTCGTTGCCGAGGAAGATGTTCTCCGCGATGGACAGCTGCTGGCACAGCGCGAGCTCCTGATGGATGATCACGATGCCGCGCCGTTCGCTGTCACGGATGGCGGAGAACGCGCACGGCTCGCCGTCGAAGACGATTTCGCCCTCGTACGAGCCGTGCGCGTAGACACCGGAGAGCACCTTCATCAGCGTGGACTTGCCTGCGCCGTTCTCACCGCAGATCGCGTGGATCTCGCCTCGGCGCACCGAAAGGTTCACGTCCTGCAGCGCCTTGACGCCGGGAAACGACTTGGTGATGCCACGCATCCGGAGGATTTCGTCGGTCATGGTCCCTACTTCAGCTGCGCTGCGGTGTAGTAGCCCGAGTCGATGAGCTCCTTCTGGTAGTTCCCCTTGTTCAGGATCACCGGCTGCAGCAGGTACGACGGGACGGCCTTCTTGCCGTTGTCGTAGTCGGTGGTGTTGTTGACCTCGGCCTTGCCGCCCTTGAGCACCGCGTCGGCCATCTTGACGGTGACCTCGGCGAGCTTGCGGGTGTCCTTGAAGATCGTCGAGTACTGCTCACCGGCGATGATGGACTTCACCGACGCGACCTCGGCGTCCTGGCCGGTGACGACCGGATACGGCTGGCCTGCCGTGCCGTAGCCGTTGCTCTTGAGCGCGGACAGGATGCCGATGGACAGCCCGTCGTACGGCGAGAGCACGCCCTGCACCTTGGCGCCGGAGCTGTAGGTCTTGGTCAGCAGGTCTTCCATCCGCCGCTGCGCGGTCGCAGGCTGCCAGCGCAGGATCGCCGCGACGTTGAACGCGGTCTGGCCGCTCTTGACGACCAGCGTCCCGTTGTCGAGGTACGGCTTCAGCACCGACATCGCGCCGTTGAAGAAGAACGTCGCGTTGTTGTCGTCCGGCGAGCCCGCGAAGAGCTCGATGTTCAACGGTCCCTTCGCGTCGCCGGGCGAGCCGTCCTCCTTGAGCAGCTTGAGCCCGGTGAGCAGCGACGTGGCCTGCTGAACGCCGACCTTGAAGTTGTCGAAGGTCGCGTAGTAGTCGACGTTCGGGCTGTTGCGGATCAGCCGGTCGTAGGCGATGACCGGGATCTTCTTGTCCGCCGCCTCCTGCAGCTGCGTGGTGATGGCCGTGCCGTCGATCGAGGCGATCACGAGCAGCTTCGCGCCCTTGGTGATCTGGTTCTCGATCTGGTTGACCTGGGTGGGGATGTCGTCCTCCGCGTACTGGAGGTCGACCTGGTAGCCGAGCTTCTCCAGCGCCGCCTTGATGTTGTCGCCGTCGTGGATCCAGCGCTCCGACGACTTGGTCGGCATCGTCACGCCGACGAGACCGCCCGCGGTGCTGCCTGCCGGCGCCTGCTGATCGGCCGTCTTGGTGCTCGAACCACACGCGGTGAGCGTGAGCCCCGCCGCCACCGCCAGCGCGGTGAGTTTCATGAACTTCATTGTTCTTCTCCTGTTGTCAGAATCCTTGTGCGAGCCGGTAGTACGCCTGGTTCCAGCGCAGCCGGTCAGCGATGGACGCCGGGGTGGTCGCGGCGTCGATCAGCACCAGCTCGACCTCGGCCATGGTGGCGAAATCGCGGATCGTGTCGGCTCCGACGGCCTGGGTGAGCACCGTGTGGTGCGGCCCGCCCGCCGTGATCCAGGCCTCGGCCGAGGTCGAGAGCGACGGCGCGGGCTTCCACACCGCGCGCGCCACCGGCAGGTTCGGCAGCGGCTCGTCGGGGGCGACGACCTCGACCTCGTTCGCGACGAGCCGGAACCGGTCGCCGAGGTCGGCCATGCCGATGACCACCGCGTCGCCGGGCGCCGCGTCGAAGACCAGGCGGACCGGGTCTTCACGGCCGCCGATGCCGAGCGGGTGGATCTCGCACGACGGCCTGGCGGAAGCGATGGTGGGACAGACTTCCAGCATGTGCGCACCGAGGATCTTCGGCTCACCAGGACCGAAGTGATACGTGTAGTCCTCCATAAAGGACGTTCCACGCTCGGAGCCGCGTCCCATCGCCTTGACGGCGGTGAGCAGTGCCGAGGTCTTCCAGTCACCCTCGCCGCCGAAGCCGTAGCCGTCGGCCATCAACCGCTGCACGGCGAGGCCGGGTAGCTGGCGCAGCCCGCCGAGGTCCTCGAAGTTCGTGGTGAACGCGCCGAACCCGCCGCGGGTGAGGAACGTGCGCATCCCCCGCTCCAGCCGGGCCGCGTACCGCAGCGATGCGTGCCGTTCGCCGCCCTTGAGCAGCTCGAACGCGATCGAGTAGGTGTCGCAGTACTCGGTGACGAGCGCGTCGACCTCCTCCTCGCTCACCTCGTCGACCACCGCGACCAGGTCGTTCACGCCGTAGGTGTTCACCGAGACACCGAACTTCAGCTCGGCCTCGACCTTGTCCCCGTCGGTGACGGCGACGTCGCGCATGTTGTCACCGAAGCGGGCGAGCTTGAGCGACCCGATCACCTGGCGGCCGACGGCGGCCCTGACCCAGTTGTCGATGCGCGTGGCCACCACCGGATCGGCCGCGTGCCCGGCGACGGTCTTGCGCGGCACGCCGAGCCGGGTCTGGATGTACCCGAACTCGCGGTCGCCGTGCGCGGCCTGGTTCAGGTTCATGAAGTCCATGTCGATGGACTGCCACGGCAGTGCCTCGTTGAGCTGGGTGTGCAGGTGCAGCAACGGTTTCCGCAGCGCGTCCAGCCCGGTGATCCACATCTTCGCCGGTGAGAACGTATGCATCCACGCGATCACGCCGACGCAGGCCTCGTCGGCGTTGGCCTCGAGCATCACCCGGCGGATCGACGCCGCGTCGGTGAGCACCGGCTTGCCGACGAGTTCGGCGGACACCCGGCCGGAATCGGCCAGCATCCGCTGGATCTGCAGCGACTGGCCCGCCACCTGGGCGAGCGTCTCCTCGCCGTAGAGGCCCTGGCTTCCGGTCAGGAACCAGACCTCGGTCTTGCGCTGGGGGTTCACTTTGCTCCTTGCTGGCCGTAGACGTTCTGGTAGCGCGCGTACAGCCGGTCGATGTCCTTGTCGGACAGTGGCTCCGGGGTGCCGAGCTCGAATGCCTTGTGGACGGTCCGCGCGACGTCCTCGACCATCACCGCGGCCTTGACCGCGTCCCGCGCGGTCCGGCCCACGGTGAACGGTCCGTGGTTGCGCATCAGCACCGCGGGCGAGCGGCTCGGCTTCAGGGTCTCGACGATGCCGCGGCCGATCGAGTCGTCCCCGATCAGCGCGAACGGCCCGATCGGGATCTCACCGCCGAACTCGTCGGCGATCATGGTGAGCACACACGGGATCGGCTCCCCGCGCGCCGCCCACGCCGTGGCGTAGGTCGAGTGCGTGTGCACGACGCCGCCGACCTCAGGCATGTGCCGGTAGACGTAGCCGTGCGCGGCGGTGTCGGACGACGGCGCGTAGTCGCCCCGCACGATCTTGCCGTGGAGGTCGGTGACGACCATGGTGTCCGCGCGCAGCTCGTCATAGGCCACGCCGGACGGCTTGATCACCATCAGGTCCCGGTCGGGAACGCGAGCCGAGACGTTGCCCGCCGTCCAGATGACCAGTTCGTACCGGGTGAGCTCGCTGTGCAGCGCGGCGACGGTCTCCCGTAGTTCCTCGAAGGTTTCGGTGATCTCGCTGGTCAGGCTCATCGGCTCTGTCCTTTCCGGACGGCCGCGACCTCGCGGCGACGGGCGGCGAGGCGGTGCATGACATCGTTGCCACCACTGCCGAAGTAGTCGTGCAGGTTGAGGTACTCGGCGTAGAGCTCGTTGTAGGCCGCGACGTTCTCCGGAATCGGCCGGTACACCGCGCGGCGGACCGAGCCCATCACGGCGGCCGCGGCCGGGACGTCGGGGTGGGCGCCCGCGGCGACGGCCGCGTGGATCGCCGAACCGAGCGCGGGGCCCTGGCCGGACCCGGCGACCGACAGCGGCAGGTTCGTGACATCGGCGTAGATCTGCATGAGCAGCTCGTTCTTGACCAGCCCGCCCGCCACGATCAGCTCGGTGACCGGCACCCCGGCACCGCCGAAGGTCTCGATGATCTTCTGGGTGCCGAACGCGGTCGACTCGAGCAGCGCCCGGTAGATGTCCTCGGCTCGGGTGGCCAGTGTCTGGCCGACGATCACGCCGGACAGCTCGTGGTCGACGAGCACCGACCGGTTCCCGCTGTGCCAGTCCAGCGCGACGAGGCCGTGTTCACCGATCTCCTGCTTCGCGGCGAGACCGGTGAGCAGTTCGTGCACGGACACGCCCGCCTGCGCCGCTTCGTCCACATAAGACGCGGGAACACCGTGCTTGACGAACCACCCGAAGATGTCCCCCACGCCGCTCTGGCCTGCCTCATAGCCCCACAGCCCTGCCACGATGCCGCCGTCGACGACCCCGCACATCCCCGGCACCTCACGCAGTTCGGCACCGTTCATCACGTGACAGGTGGAGGTGCCCATGATCGCGACCATCTGCCCCGGCGCGACGGCCTGCGCCGCGGGCGCGGTGACATGCGCGTCGACATTGCCGACGGCGACCGCGATGCCCTCGGGGAGCCCGGTCCACGCGGCCGCCTGCGCGCTGAGGCCGCCTGCCCTGGCGCCCAACGCTCCCAGCGGGTGCATGAGCTTGTCGTCCACAAAGGACTCGAACCCGGGTGCCAGCTCCTTGAGGAACTCGGCGCTCGGGTAGCGGCCGTCCTGGAGTATTCCCTTGTACCCGGCCGTGCAGGCGTTGCGGACGTAGGTCCCGGTGAGCTGCCAGACGATCCAGTCGGCCAGCTCGACCCAGTGCCGCATGGCGGCGTACACCTCGGGCGCCTCTTCGAAGACCTCCAGCGCCTTGGCGAACTCCCACTCGGACGAGATCAGCCCGCCGTACCTCGGCAGCCACGGCTCCTTGCGCGCGGCGGCGAGTGCGTTGATCCGGTCCGCCTGCGGCTGGGCGGCGTGGTGACGCCACAGCTTCACGTAGGCGTGCGGCTCGCCCGCGAACTCGGCCAGCTCGCACAACGGCGTGCCGTCCGCGGTGGTCGGCACCATGGTGCAGGCGGTGAAGTCCGTGCCGATGCCGATCACGTCGGCTGGATCGGCGCACGCGACGTCGAGCGCGTTCGGCACAGCGGTGCGGAGCACGTCGACGTAGTCCGAAGGCACCTGCAGCGCCCACTCTGGCGGCAGCGCCTGCCGCGTCTTCGGCAGCACCCGGTCGATGACGCCGTGGCGATACTCCGAGACGGCGCTCCCCAGCTCGACGCCGTCGCGGACACGCACGACGACCGCCCGCCCGGACAGCGTCCCGAAGTCGACGCCGACGACGAGCGGCTCCCCTGTGGTCACCTGAGTCCTCCTAGAAATGTTAGCGTTAACAGAGTCGTGGGGGGGGTTGGGGGGGCGGAACCGCCGGAACCCAAACCACCCCCCCCCGGCGCCCCCGAGGTTGGAAAACAAGGAGACGAAGAACAACGGGCCCCGGGTGGTGGAG
>NZ_JBHWEB010000103.1:20936-32946 GCF_042734395.1 Amycolatopsis sp. NPDC059657
TGAGTGGTATGGCCGGTCAGAACCGGCCGTACCACTCACGACCCCCTGCGGACGACCAGTCGTTGCAAGACGATGAAGGCGAAGAGCAGCGCGCCGGTGATGATCGAGGTCCACCACGAGTTGAGCGTGCCGTCGAAGGTGATCAGGGTCTGGATGATGCCCAGCACCATGATCCCGAGCACGGTGCCGAGCACGTAGCCGGAGCCGCCGGTGAGCAGCGTGCCGCCGATGACCACCGCGGCGATCGCGGTCAGCTCCAGCCCGACGCCGTTGAGCGGGTCGCCGGAAGACTTGTACAGCACCAGAAGCAGCCCGCCCAGCGCGGAGCAGAACCCGCTCAGCGTGTAGACCGCGATCCTCGTCCTGCCGACGTTCAGTCCCATCAGCAACGCGGACTTGGCGTTGCCGCCGATCGCGTACACCGTGCGCCCGAACCGCGTGCAGTAGAGGACATACGCCGCGACCGCCACCACGACCAGCGCGACCACGACCCCGATCGACACGTGCAGTTCGCCGCCGAGCGGGATCTGGGTCTGCGCGAGCGCGGCGATCGTCGGGTCGTCGATCGAGTAGGCCTGGGTGCTGATCGTGTAGCAGAGCCCCCTGGCGAAGAACATCCCGATCAGCGTGGCGATGAACGGCTGGATCTCGAAGACATGGATCAGCACGCCCATCCCCGACCCGAGCATCGCACCGACCGCCAGCACCGCCGGTACCACCGCGTACACCGGCCAGCCCTGGTTCTGCAGCAGGTCACCGGTGATCACAGTGGACAGTGCGACCACCGAGCCGACCGACAGGTCGATCCCGCCGGTGAGGATCACGAACGTCATCCCGACGGCGACCACCAGCAGGAAGGCGTTGTTGATGAACAGGTCGAGGATGACCTGCCCTGACCCGAAGGCCTCGTAGCTCACCGCGCCGAAGACGTAGGCCCCGATGAGCATGGCCATGGTCGCCAGAATCGGCAGATGGCGCTGCTGCGGCCGGTATCCCTTGAGCGTTGTCATACCCCTGCCTCCACCTTCTCCGGCAGTGCGACCGGAGTGACCGCGTGCGGCCGTCGCCTGGCGAGCTTCCGGCGGAACACGGGCGACTGCAGCAGGCAGACGGCCAGCACGACCAGAGCCTTGAACAGCATGATCGCCTGCGGTGCGATCCCGAGCGCGTAGACCGTGGTGGTCAGCGTCTGGATCAGCAGCGCGCCGATCACCGAACCGGCGAGGGAGAACCGGCCGCCGGTCAGCTGGGTGCCGCCGATCACGACCGCGAGGATCGCGTCGAGTTCGATGAACTGGCCTGCGTTGTTGCCGTCCGCGCTGTGCACGTTCGCGCTGATCATCAGCCCGGCGATGCCGGCGCACAGTCCACAGAAGACATACGTGAGCCAGATCAGCCTGGCCGAGCGCAGGCCCGCGAGGCGGCTGGCTTCGGGGTTGCCGCCCACGGACTCGACCAGCAGGCCCAGCGCCGACCGGCGCACCAGCACGGACGCGATGGCGAACACAGCCAGCGCGATGAGGATCGCGCTCGGCAGCGTCAGCACGAAGCCGCTGCCGATCCATTCGTACGGCCCGGAGTTGATGGTGATGATCTGCCCGCCGGTGATCAGCTGCGCGATCCCCCTGCCCGCCACCATCAGGATCAGGGTCGCGATGATCGGCTGGATCCCGAGTGCCGCGACCAGCCAGCCGTTCCACGCGCCGAGCGCCAGGCTCAGCCCGAGTGCCATCCCGACCGCGGCGAGCGCGCCACCGACGCTGTTCTGGTCACCGAGCCCGCTGATGTGCAGGCACGCGAGCGCACCGCTGATCGCCACCACCGCGCCGACCGAGAGGTCGATCCCGCGCGTGGCCACGACCAGCGTCATGCCGATCGCGATCAGGATCAGCGGCGCCCCGTTCTTCAGGATGTCGATCAGGTTGCCGTAGAGGTGCCCGTCACGCAGCTCGACCGAGAAGAACGACGGCCGCGCGATCAGGTCACCGAGCAGCAACGCCAGCAAGGCGACCACGGGCCAGAACAAACGATGCTTGGTCATCACGCGACTCCCTCGGCCATGGTCGACATGATCTGCTCCGCGGTCAGCGAGTCGTTGGCCAGCTGCGCGACGACCTGGCGGTCGCGCAGCACCACCACACGGTGGCTCAACCGCAGCACCTCCTCCAGTTCGGCCGAGATGAACACCACCGCCACCCCGTCCGAAGAGAGCTGGGTGACGAGCCGCTGGATCTCGGTCTTGGCGCCGATGTCGATGCCGCGAGTGGGCTCGTCGAGGATCAGCAACCGGGGTTCGGTGATGAGCCACCGCGCGAGCAGCACCTTCTGCTGGTTGCCGCCGCTCAGATCACCCACCCTCGCCTCGGGATCGGCCGGGCGGATGTCCAGCTTCTCGATGTAGCGGGCGGCGATCTCGTCCTGACGCCGCCGCGACAGCGGACGGGCCCAGCCACGGGAGGCCTGCAACGCGAGCACGATGTTTTCGCGCACGGTGAGTTCTTCGATGAGTCCTTCGGTCTTGCGATTCTCCGAGCAGAAGGCGATCCGGTGGTCGAGGCCCGCGCGGGGCGTCCGCAACGACACCGGCTCGCCGTCGATGCGGATCGAGCCGCTGTCGGCATGGTCGGCGCCGAACAGCAGGCGGGCCAGTTCGGTGCGCCCGGATCCGAGCAACCCCGCGAGCCCGACCACCTCGCCCTCGCGGATGGCGATCGAGAACGGCGCCACGCCACCTTTGCGGCCGACACCGTTCACGGCGAGGCACACCGGTGCGCCCGCCACCTCGGCACGGCTTTGCCCGGCGGCCTCGATGCTCGCGAGCGCGGCGAATTCCCTGCCGAGCATCCTGGTCACCAGCTCGACAGGGGTGATCTCGTCCGTGCGGAACTCACCGATGAGCTTTCCGTTGCGCAGCACGGTCATCCGGTCCGCGACGGCGAAGACCTGGTCGATGAAGTGGGAGACGAACAGGATCGCCATCCCCTCGGCACGCAGCGAGCGCACCACGGCCAGCAACCGCTCGACCTCGCCCGCGTCGAGGCTCGAGGTGGGTTCGTCGAGAACCAGCACCCGAGCCTCGACATCGAGCGCCCTGGCGATCGCGACCAGCTGCTGCACCGCGATGGAACAACTGGCCAGTTCCGCCGACACGTCGACTTCCACATCCAGCCGCGCGAGCAGCGTCTCCGCGCGGCGCCGCATCTCGCTCCACTGGATCCGGCCGCGCCGCCGTGGTTCCCTGCCGAGGCAGATGTTCTCCGCGACCGACAGGTTCGGGCAGAGGTTGACTTCCTGGTAGACCGTGCTCACCCCGGACTGCTGGGCTTCACCCGGCGTGCTGAACGCGACGGGGGAACCGCCCAGTTCGATGGTGCCCGCGTCCACCCCGTGGACTCCGGTCAGCACCTTGATGAGCGTCGACTTGCCTGCGCCGTTCTCGCCCATCAAGGCGTGCACCTCACCGGGGAACATCCGGAAGTCGACGTCGTCGAGCGCGACGACACCGGGGAATGACTTCCGGATATGGCTCATCCGCAGAAGTGCTTGAGGTTCTGACATCGCTGACCTGTTCTCAGGGGTGGACGCGGGAGCTAGTGGTTGGTTTCGGCGGTCCTTCGGGTGGATCGGCGGATCCAGGTTTCCGCTGGGCGTGCTGCGGGGAGGCCCTCGTACCGGGTTGTACTCGGGCCTTGCCGCGGTGCGTCCAGCGGGAAGCTGGGCCGTCGAGACCCCGGAGGACCGCCGAAACCGACCACTTAGTACTGACGCTGCGGCAATGCGGCTTTCGCCGACGCCTGGTCGAATTCGGTCTCCGCGGTCTCGATGCGCGGCGGCACCTGCTCGCCCGCGACGACCTTCTTGACCAGATCCATCAGCTGCGGGCCGAGCAGCGGGTTGCATTCGACGACGTGGTTGATCTTGCCGTCGGCCAGCGCCTGCAGCGCGTCACGCACGCCGTCGACCGAGACGATCTTGATGTCCTTGCCGGGCACCTTGCCCGCCGCTTGGATGGCCTCGATCGCGCCGAGCGCCATGTCGTCGTTGTGCGCGTAGAGCACGTCGATCTTGGGCTGTGACTTCAGGAAGGCCTCCATGACCTCCTTGCCCTTGGCGCGGGTGAACTCGCCCGTCTGCGAGGCGACGACCTTGAGCTTCGGGTTCGCGGCGATGACGTCGCCGAAACCCTTCTTGCGGTCGTTCGCGGGCGCCGACCCGGTGGTGCCCTGCAGCTCGACGATGTTCACGTCAGCGGTCGCCGACGCGTACTCCTTGGTCAGCCATTCGCCCGCCTTCTTGCCCTCGGCCACGAAGTCCGAGCCGAGGAAGGTCTTGTAGAGCGACTTGTCCGCCGAGTCCACGGCGCGGTCGGTGAGGATGACCGGGATGTTCGCCGCCTTCGCCTCCTTCAGCACGGTGTCCCAGCCGGACTCGACCACCGGCGAGAAGGCGATCACCTTCACCTTCTGCTGGATGTACGACCGGATCGCGGTGATCTGGTTCTCCTGCTTCTGCTGCGCGTCGGAGAACTTCAGCTCGATCCCGGCGGTCTTCGCGGACTCCTGGATGGACTTCGTGTTCGCCGTCCGCCAGCCGCTCTCCGCGCCCACCTGGGCGAACCCGAGGGTGATCGCTCCGGTGCCACTCGCACCCTTGCCGCCGCCACCACATGCGGTGAGCAGCAGCAATCCCGCGACTCCGGCCGCCGCCGTCCATGACCTTCTCGACACATCGACTCCTTGATCTACGCTGATCAAACTCAGTTAGCGCTAACATTCAGGGGGAAGCCCGCCTCCGGCGGACTGGTGGATTTCACGAGATACCAGAGCTTTCGCGCACTATCAGCTCAGGAATGACCAGATCCCTCGCTCGCCGTTCGCCCCCGCTCATCCGATCGCTCAGCATCGCGTAGGTACGACGCCCCACCTCGACGAAGTCCTGACGGACCGTCGTGAGCGGCGGGGTGTAGAACGCCGCCTCCGGCACGTCGTCGAAACCGACGATGCGGATCTCGCCCGGCACACTGATACCGGCCTCGGTGCAGGCACGGAGAAAGCCGAGCGCCATCTGGTCGTTGGCCATGAACACCGCGTCCATCCCAGGCTTGCCGACGAGGGATCGCCCCGCCGCGTAGCCCGAGCGCGCGCTCCAGTCGCCGCGGATGACCGGCGGGATCTTCGCGCCGTGGATCTTCAAGGTCTCCCGCCAGCCACGCTCGCGTTCGAGCGCCTCCAGCCAGTCCTCCGGCCCAGCGACATGCCAGACGGTCTTGTGCCCGAGCCCGAGCAGGTGCTCGGTGGCCCGGCGGGCGCCGTCGTACTGGTCGACCGAGATGACCGGCACCGGCGCCTCGTCCCCGCCGCCGACCGCGACGAGCGGAACGTCGCTCGGCACGGCCTCGAGCGCCCGCGCCGCGGTGACATGCGGAGCGATCACGATGATGCCCTCGACGGCTTGGCGCCTCAGCCGTTCGACGGCGTCCGTGATCGACGACCGGCCCGGCCTGGTGATGCTCGTTATCGTCGTGGCGTAGCCCGCTTCACGGGCCGCGCTCTCGATACCGCTCAACGTGCTCGCCGGCCCGTAGAGGTTGGCTTCCAGCGCTATCACGCCCAGCGTCCCCGACCGGCCCGTCACCAAGGCGCGGGCGACCGAGTTCAGCCGGTAGTCCAGCTGCTCGATGGCGGCCTTCACGCGTGCTCTGGTCTCGGCCCGCACCGGCCCGGTCTCGTTGATCACCCGCGACACGGTCATATGGGATACCCCGGCCAAAGCCGCGACATCGGCCAGGCTGGCCTGCTTCCCCGCCGGGAGTGCACCCGCCTTGCCGTCGCCCTCGCGTGCCATCGTCTGCCTGCCATCCACGTCGCCGGGAACCCCAGGGGGTTCACTCGCCGGTGTGACGAGTGACGCAAATGTTAGCGGTAACAGCGCGGCCGTCAAGTAATCCGGCCGTCACAGTAGCGTCACGGCCCCGACAGATTGCGACTCGGTCAAGGCGCCATACGAATGACACACGATCAGACACTCAGAGTGATTCAAACGCCCCGTTCATCCCGTCCAGGCCGCGCCCAGGCAAGGCGAAGATCAATCCACTCGACTCGACGCGCGGACGGTGAGCGTGACGGGGAGGATCTGCTGGCGCGGCTTGAGCGACTGGCTGTCGAACAACTGCAGCAGCGTCTCCACCATGGCGTGCACCTGCTCGCGCGGGTCCTGATGCACCGAAGTCAGCGGCGGTTCCATCGCGGGCGCGAGTGCGGCGTTGTCGTCGAAGCTGGCCACCGCGACGTCGTCCGGGATCCGGCGTCCGGCCGCCTGCAGGGTGCGGAGCGCGCCGACCGCCATCATGTCGCTGGCGACGAAGACCGCGTCCAGGTCCGGGCGCCGGGCGAGCAACGCGGACATCGCCCGAGCGCCGCCCGACAGGGTGAAGTCGGCTTCCTCCGACATGTCAGCGGGGTCGAGGCCCGCGTCGAGCAGGGTCTTCCGCCAGCCGGAGAGGCGGTCGATGGAGGCGCTCTGGTCCTGGGGGCCCGCGATGGTGGCGATTCGCTGCCGCCCGGCCGCGAGCAGGTGCTCGACCGCGAGCCTGGCACCGCCCTCGTTGTCGAAGTCGACGACGTGGACGCCGCGTTTGATGCCTGCCGCCTGGCCGCCGAAGACGACCGGGATCCGCAGTAGCCGCAATGCCTTCGGGAGCGGATCCGCCCGGTGCGGGGCGAAGACCAGCGCGCCGTCGACGTGGCCGCCCTCGAGGAAGCGGACAGTGCGGCTGAGGTCTTCGCGGGTGTCGCTGAAGATCAGGACCATCTGGCGGTCGATGTCGGCGAGTTCGCGGTAGCCCGCGCGCATCACCGCGGTGCGATACGGGTCGTCGAGGAGGCGGGCCTCCGGCTCCGACAGCACCACCGCGACCGCGCCGGTCCGCCGGGTGACCAGCGAACGGGCCGCCTGGTTCGGCGAATATCCCAGGTCACGGGCCGCGGCGAGGACCTTCTCCCGCGCCGCGCCGCTCACGTAGGCGTCGTCGTTCAGCGCGCGTGACGCAGTCGACCTCGACACGCCGGCGAACGCCGCGACGTCCTCCAGCGTCGGCCGCTCACCGTGTTCTGCTTGCAACTCCACCCCACCGCCTCTGCTCCAGCGCGACCACCCGGATACGCACAGCTTAATGCCCAGTCAGGGGCGGCTTCCGGGAGCGCTCCTCGAAGAAACAGTCCGGTTACGTTCCCTTGACATCGACCAGGAGACGCTACCAAACTTGCCGCCACTGGGAGCGCTCCCAGCTCGTTGCGCACCATCGGAGCGCTCGTCCCCGTCAACAAGGTGGTTGAGCACGTGAAAATGATCCGGAACGGCCTGGTACTGACACTGGGCATGACGATGACCGCGCTGGCGGCGACCGCCTGCGACAGCGGCGGCGACGCCAATCCGCCCGCGGCGGCGAACCCGAACGAGCCGGTCGAGCTGACGCTGTCGACCTTCACCGAATTCGGTTACGAGCCGCTCATCGAGGAGTACCAGAAGCTGCATCCGAACATCAAGATCAGCCACCGCAAGACCGGGCAGGGCGGGCCGTATCACCAGGACCTGATCACGAAGCTGGCGGCGGGCTCCGGGCTCGCCGACGTCACCGCGGTCGAGGAGGGGCACCTGTCCGACGTGCTCGACAAGGGCTCGAAGTTCAACGACATGACCAAGATCGGCCCGGCCACCGTCACGCCCGATCGCTGGCTCGGCTGGAAGTACGACGCCGCCAAGACCAAGGACGGCAAGGTCATCGGCTACGGGACCGACATCGGCCCGCTCGCCATGTGCTACCGCAAGGACCTGCTCGCCGCCGCGGGCCTGCCGTCCGACCCCGAAGCCGTCAAGCCGCTGTTCGCCACCTGGGACAGCTACTTCCAGGCCGGTGAGCAGTACGTCGCCAAGACCGGCGGCAAGGCCTGGTTCGACTCGGCGTCCCAGAACTTCAACGCCATGGTCAACCAGCTCCCGAACGGCTACATCGGCACCGACGACAAGCTCGCGCTCGAAGGCAACCAGGGCATCAAGGACGCCTGGGCCAAGGTCACCGACGCCGTCGCCAAGGGCGAGTCGGCCAAGCTCACGGCCTTCAGCAACGAGTGGAACTCCGGCTTCAAGCAGGGCGCGTTCGCGACGAAGGCCTGTCCCGCCTGGATGCTCGGCGTGATCAAGGAGCACGCCGGTCCCGAGAACGCGGGCAAGTGGGCGGTCACCGCGGCCTTCCCCGGCGGTGGCGGCAACTGGGGCGGCTCGTACCTGACCGTGCCGACGCAGTCGAAGCACCCGAAGGAGGCCGCCGAACTCGCGGCCTGGCTGACCGCGCCGGAGCAGCAGATCAAGGCGTTCCAGTCGAAGGGCAACTTCCCCAGCCAGGTCAAGGCGCTGACCGACCCGGCGCTGCTGAGCCAGACCGAGCCCTACTTCGGCGACGCCAAGGTCGGCGAGCTCTTCGCCGAGCAGGCCAAGAAGGTCAGCAAGCCGCAGTACAAGGGGCCGGGCGACGGCCAGATCCAGGAGAACGCGTCCAGCCCGGCACTGCAGGCGATCGAGCAGGGCAAGTCACCTGCCGACGGCTGGCAGCAGCTGGTCGACGCCGCGAAGAAGATCACCCGCTGAGCCGATGACCGTCATCGACAAGATCGCGCCAGAAGGGAGCAAGGCCGGGCGGCACTCGACCGCCCGGCCCACCCTTCGTCAGCGACTGAGCCGGTGGGACGTCAAGGTCTCGCCCTACCTCTATATCGCGCCGTTCTTCATCGTCTTCGGCATCGTCGGCCTGTTCCCGCTGCTCTACACGGCCTACGTCTCGCTGTTCCACTGGAAGGCCGGGGATGACAACCCCGACTTCATCGGTATCGACAACTACAAGGAACTGTTCGCCGACGGCCAGTTCTGGAACGCGCTGCAGAACACGTTCAGCATCTTCCTGCTTTCCAGCGTCCCGCAGCTCATCATCGCCGTCGGGCTCGCCGCGCTCCTTTCGGCGCGCCTGCGCGGCGCGACCGGCTGGCGGGTGGGGATCCTGCTCCCCTACGCCGCCAGCCTGGTGGCGATCGGGATCATCTTCGCGAACCTCTTCGGCCCCAAGTACGGCCTGATCAACGGGCTGTTGCAGACCATCGGGCTGGACCCGATCGACTGGCAGGCCAGCAGGCTCGGCAGCCACACCGCGATCGCGATCATGGTCAACTGGCGCTGGACCGGCTACAACGCGCTGATCGTGCTCGCCGCCATGCAGGCCATCCCGAAGGAATTGCACGAGGCCGCGCTCATCGACGGCGCGGGCACCTGGCGGCGGTTCAGGAGCGTCACGCTGCCGCTGCTGAAGCCGACGCTGATCTTCGTCACCATCACCTCGACGATCGGCGGGCTGCAGATCTTCACCGAGCCCAAGCTGTTCGACGCCATGCCGGGCTCGAACAACGGCGGCTCCACGAACCAGTTCCAGACCGTGACGCTCTATCTCTACCAATCCGCGTTCGAGAACTACAACCTCGGCTACGCCTCGGCCATCGCCTGGGTCCTGTTCGTGCTCATCATCCTGATCGCGCTGGCGAACTTCTTCCTCACCGGACGCCTCACCCGTACCTCGGGAGCGAAGAAATGACGACACTCCAGAGTGGACTCCGCAAGCGCGTGGCGACGCTGGGCAAACCACGCAAGGCCACCTACATCGTGCTGGCCATCTTCGTGCTCGGCTCGTTCTTCCCGTTCTACTGGTCGTTCCTGGTCGCCAGCCGCGACAACGGGATGCTCACCGAACGCGTCCCGCCGTTCCTGCCCGGCGGCAACTTCTTCGCCAACGCCGCCCGCGTGTTCGACACCGTGCCGTTCTGGAAAGCGCTCGCCAACAGCTTCATCGTGTCCGGCACGGTCACTCTCACGACCGTGCTGTTCTCCTCGCTGGCCGGGTTCGCGTTCGCCAAACTCCGGTTCCGCGGGCGCAACGGATTGTTCGTGTTCATCGTGGTGACGCTGGCGGTGCCGACGCAGCTCGGGATCATCCCGCTGTTCATCGCCATGTCGAAACTCGGCTGGGCCGGCGGATTGCAGGCGGTGATCGTGCCCAACCTGGTCACCGCGTTCGGCGTGTTCTGGATGCGTCAGTACACAGTGGATGCTCTGCCGTACGAACTGATCGAAGCCGCGCGCGTGGACGGCTGCAGCATGATCCGGATCTTCTGGAACGTCTGCCTGCCCGCCGTGCGCCCCGCCGCCGCGATCCTCGCCATGTTCACGTTCATGACCTCCTGGAACGACTTCCTCTGGCCACTGGTCGTACTCGACGCCGGAAACCCGACCGTCCAACTGGCACTGGAAAAGCTGCAGAGCGGCTACTACGTCGACTACTCGCTGGTGCTCGCGGGCACAACCCTCGCGACCATCCCGATCCTCATCGTCTTCGTCCTGCTCGGCCGCCAGATCGTGGCCGGGATCATGCAAGGTGCCGTGAAAGGGTGACCATGTCCGTGCAACCCGACAAACTACGGGCGGAAACAGCGTTGATGTTCCCGCCCGGCTTCGTCTGGGGCGCCGCCACCGCGGCGTTCCAGGTCGAAGGTGCCACCACGGCCGACGGGCGCACCGACTCGGTGTGGGACGTCTTCGCCCGCAAGCCGGGCGCGGTCGTCGGCGGCGACACCGGCGACCCGGCGGCCGACCACTACCGCCGCTACGGCGAGGACGTCGACCTGATGCGCCGTCTCGGCCTCGGCGCGTACCGGTTTTCACTGGCGTGGCCCCGGATCCGGCCGGACGCCGGGCTGCCCAACCCAGCCGGGCTGGCCTTCTACGACCGCCTCGTCGACCGCCTGCTCGACGCCGGGATCGCACCGTGGGCGACGCTGTACCACTGGGATCTGCCGCAGGCGCTGGAAGAAAAGGGCGGCTGGGCGGCGCGGGACACGGCGTTCCGGTTCGCCGAGTACGCCGAGACCGTCCTCGAACGGCTCGGCGACCGCGTCGCGAGCTGGTCCACCCTGAACGAGCCGTGGTGTGCGGCGATGCTCGGCTACGCCGGCGGTATCCACGCGCCCGGCCGCCGGGACCCCGCGGCGGCCGTCGCGGCCGCGCACCACCTGTTGCTCGGGCACGGCCTGGCGATGGACGTCATCCGGCGGCACGCGGGCGACACCCCCGCCGGGATCACGCTCAACCTCTATCCCGTCGCGCCCCACGATCCCGCGTCGGCCGCCGACGTGGACGCGGCCCGCCGGGTCGACGGCCAGCAGAACCGGTTGTTCCTCGACCCCGTGCTGCGTGGTGGCTACCCCGAGGATCTCGTCGCGGACCTGGCGCCGTTCGGGTTGACCGACGTCGTCCGCGAAGGCGACACCACGACGATCGCGGCGCCCATCGACTGGCTCGGCGTCAACTACTACCGCGACTACACCGTCGCCGGAACACCCGTCCTCGGCAGCAAGCCCGCCAGCCCGGAATGGGTCGGCGCGGCCGACGTCCACTTCGTCCCGAACGAGGCCGCGCCGCTGACCGCGTCCGGCTGGGAAGTGCAGCCTGCCGGGCTCACCGCCTCGCTGCTGCAAGTACACCGCGACTACCGGCCGGTCCCGCTCTACATCACCGAAAACGGCGCCGCCTACCCCGACGATGTCACCGAGAACGGGGACATCGTCGACACGGATCGGATCGCGTTCCTCGACTCTCATCTGCAGGCCGCGCACGAGGCCATCGAGGCCGGAGTCGATCTCCGTGGCTACTTCTACTGGTCGCTGCTCGACAACTTCGAGTGGGCCGAGGGGTACGCCAAGCGCTTCGGCCTGATCCACGTCGACTACGCCACCCAGCGCCGGACACCGAAACGAAGCGCCTTCTGGTACTCACGGGTCGCGGGACTCAATGGCCTGAGCTGAGGCTGTCTCGGCCGTGGGGGGGGGGGCGTGGCCCCCCACCCCAAACACCCCCCCCCCCCGGGCGGGTGGAACGAGGAGTACCCCAAAAGAGCCAGGAGGAGAAAAAAAAAAAA